>NZ_JBVHLF010000004.1:77365-169951 GCF_055559155.1 Kitasatospora sp. NPDC024654 | reverse complement strand
TTATCCCCCCCACCCCCCCCCCCCCCCCTCCCCCCCCCCCCCCCCTTCCTTCCCCCCCCCCCCCCCCCCCCCCCCCCCCCCCCCCCCCCCCCCCCCCCCCCCCCCCCCCCCCCCCCCCCCCCCCGGGCCGGCCACGATCAGCCGAGCTGAGGCATCACCTGGGCGGCGATCAGCTCCAGGTGGTCCAGATCCTCCAGGTCGAGAATCTGCAGGTAGATCCGCCCGCAGCCGACTTCCTGATAGCGGGCGATCTTCTCCAGGACCTCGGCCGGGCTACCGGCCAGGCCGTTGGTCCGCAGCTCATCGACCTCGCGGCCGATCGCGGCGGCGCGGCGGGCCACCTCGGCGTCGTTCCGCCCCACACAGGCGACCAGCGCGTTCGAGTAGACCAGCTCGTCCGCCGGCCGACCACGCTCGGCGGCGGCGGCCCGAACCCGCCCGAACTGCTCCTCGGTTCGCTCGACGGAGGCGAACGGCACGTTGAACTCGCTCGCGTAGCGAGCCGCGAGCGCCGGCGTGCGCTCGGCGCCCATACCGCCGAGGAGCAACGGGATCCGCTCCTGGACCGGCTTGGGCAGTGCCGGGGAGTCGGTCAGCCGGTAGTGCGTGCCCTCGTAGTCGAAGGTCTCACCGAGCTTGGTCTCCCACAGTCCGGTGATGATGGCGAGCTGCTCCTCCAGCCGGTCGATGCGGCGCTTCGGGAAGGGGATGCCGTACGCCGCGTGCTCCGCCTCGAACCAGCCGGCGCCCAGGCCGAGTTCGACCCGGCCGTTGCTCATCGCGTCGATCTGGGCGACCTGGATGGCCAGGACACCGGGCAGTCGGAAGGTGGCGGCGGTCATCAGTGTGCCGAGCCTGATGCGTTCGGTCTCGCGGGCGAGACCGGCCAGCGTGATCCAGGCGTCGGTCGGACCGGGCAGGCCGTCGCCGTCGCCCATCTTGAGGTAGTGGTCCGAGCGGAAGAAACCGTCGTAGCCGAGCTGTTCGGCGGCCTGGGCGACGCGCAGCAGCGTCCGGTAGGAGGTGCCCTGCTGCGGCTCGGTGAAGATGCGGAGGTCCATGTCGCTCATCATGCCCCGGGGACAACCACTCTCTGTTCATCAGGTGCCACCCTCAGCCCGGGACTTGAAGCGCTGGCCCCCGACGCGCGGGGCCGGCGGCCCGTCGCCGGCCGATCCGGCGCGGCCTTCTCGCCCACCGCCTGGGCGCGCTTCCTCGCGTTCGCCACCGACGCTCGGGGCTCAGAGGTCGAGATCCGAGCGCCCTCTTGTGAGGAACGGGTGGGCGTTTGAACCCACCCACCCTCCCAGCCGTCCTCATCGCCAAGGCATATGACTAATGGTCACGGAGTCGCCACGCAGCGCACACGTGGTGTACCGTCCGCACCAATAGACGAAGCAACCCCCGCCGGTGCTACCAACACCTGACGGGGGCCTAACTCACGGAGATGACCCGTGGCTTCTGCCAACCTTACCGCTGTCCTGCCCCCGATGGCCGCCCCCGGCTACGGAAAGCGCACCATCCCCGGCCAATCCCCCTGCCACAAGCTGGACTTCGCACACCTGCCCGAACGTGAGCGCTCCCTCGCCGGCCTGATCGACCACCTCCCCGACGGCGCCGCGATCGACGTCAAGACGCTCGCCAAGGAACAGCCCCGCTACGGCCAGCAGGCCGTCCGCTCGGCCCTCAACGCGCTCTCCGAGGCCGGTCACCTGCGCCGGATCCGGGAGAACGTCGGCGAGGGCCGGACGCGCTGGGTCTTCCGGACCTACTTCTCCCGTACCGCCAGGGGCGACGCGTGGTGGGCGCGGTTCCTCGACGTCGGCACCGAAACGCCCTCACCTGATCTGACGGTTGGGCCATCCGAGGACGTTCACCCCAGCACTCACCCCTCGCCCGCCTACGACGCGCTCGCCACCCTCGGGTTCACCGACGCCCGGATGGCACTCTCCGCCCGGGAGTGCGAGGCGCTGGAACCGCTCGCGGCCGAGTGGCTGGACCGTGACGCGACCGTTCCGCACCTCCACGTCGCGCTCACCGCCGGCCTGCCGCTGGACGTGCACAGTCCCGGTGCCTTCGCCCGCCGCAGGTTGACCGACAAGTTGCCGCCCGTCCGCGCCCGCGCCCAAGCCCCCGCCGACGCTGTGTGCCGGAGGATGGAGTGCACCAACTGCCGGGCGCCCGGCCGACCGGAGTCGCTGTCCGGCGGCCTCTGCCGGGTCTGTCTGTCACGGCGAACGTCCGCCGGCCCGCGAGTCCTCAGCCGCCCAGGTCCAGGCCCGGGTGGCACATCTCCGCTCGCTGGTCCACCGGCCGAACGGAGGGAGCGCGCCCGCCGGACGAGCCGTTCCGAACGATCAGTGCTCCGTGGGCGACCAGCAGTCAGGCGCCGAAGTCGACGAATGACGACGGACCACGCTTACTCGTCCGGGAACCGCGGGAGTCAGATGTCGCAGTCACCCGGCTTCGATCCCTGCGGGCAGGGCAGGCGCGAGACGCCCGTCGCGAAGGCCGCCCCCGCGTCCAGCACCGACTGCGGCACCCGGAACTGCCACTGCGGGCTCTGCGCGATCGCCTCCCATCCGGAGAGCCCGAGCGGCGGCTTGTCCCGGGTCACGGTGATCGCCGGACCGTGCTGGCCGGTGTACTGGTCGAGCGTCGCGTTCGCCGCGGTGATCGAGAGGTACGTGCCGTCGGGCCGGACCAGCTTGACGACGTCGTCGTACAGGCCGACCACGTCGGTGGCGGTGATGTAGCCCACCATCCGGCTGCCGTCGGGCAGTTGGGCTGCCTGGCAGGTCGGCTTGTCGTAGTCGGGCTTGCGCGGGCCCTCGTCGGTACCGCCGTGCCAGCCGGTGCAGTCGATCGCGGGAGGCGTGTACCCCGGAGTGAACTTGCTCAGCTCCACCATGACGGTCGAGGCGCCGGCGCCGTCGTTGTACTGGAGCTCGATGTAGCGCGAGGTGGCGCTGTTGTTGAACTTGACCGCGTACGGGTCCAGCCTCGCCAGCTGCGCACCGGGCGGCAGCTGGTCGTGGAAGACCTCCAGCAGCCCCTGCCAGGTGATGTCCCGCAGCAGGGCGGGATCGATGCTCGGGCTCGCGGACGTGGCCGCGGAGGCGCTGGCGGACGGGACGGCGGAGGCACTGACGGACGCCGGCGCGGAGGCCGCCGGGACGACCTGCGGCCCGCCGCGCCCCACCCCCACCGTCGCGCACACGGCCACCACCCCAGCGGCCGCCGCCGCCGCGCCGACCGTCCGCAGTCCCCGGCGGAGCCGGCGTCGCCGGCGGCCCGTCCGGCTCCCCGCCGCGACCATCACCGCCACCGGCGGGTCCAGCTCCTCCACGCTCTCCGCGAGCATTCTGGTCAGATCCTCTTCAAAGTCCATCGCGAAATCCCTTGTCGTCGCGGTAGTCCCGGTAGTCCCGTGCCTGCTCAGTTGCGGAACAGCAGCTCGCGGTCCTCCCCCAGCAGTTCCCGCAGCCGGGCCAGCGAGCGCGTGTTCAGGCTCTTCACGGCGCTCGCACTGCACCCCAGCGTCTCGGCCACCGCCTCGATGCTGTAGTCCTCCAGATACCGCAGCACCACCGCCGCCCGGTTGCGCGGCGGCAGCACGCGCAGCGCCGCCACCAGCGTCAACCGCAGCTCGGTCCCGCCCTCGTGACCGCCCCCGTGGCCACCGGACGGCCGATCGGGCACCGTCTCGACCACCAGCTCGCCCGAGCGGCGGAGCCGGCGGTGCGAGAGGTAGGTGCGCAGCAGCGCCTTCCGCGCGTACGCGTCGATCTCCAGCACCCGGTCCTCGCGCTGCAGCCGTCCCCACACGGCGAACAGCTTGGCGAGCGTGGTCTGCACGAGATCCTGCGCCTGGTGCCAGTCCCCGCACATCAGGTACGCGACCTGGAAGAGTCTGCGGGCCCTTGAAGACGCGAACTCCTCGAAGCTGAGCGCCTCTTGCATGTGGTTCCCCCGGGTGGTCCTGCGCTGTCCGTAACGATCGTCACCGGATAGGACGCCGTGCCCCGGGCCGAGGTATCACGGTGGCGGAGAAACGGATGGCGAGCCGGTGCCGGCTGTGACAGGGTGACGGCCGGCAGATGAACCCGTCCCCCGGGGCGGTCCGGCGCGCCACAGGAGCAACCGATGAAGACACCACCCCGTCTGGACCCGCTGCTCCAGCAGTTCGACTTCGCCCGCAGACGCCTCACCGACCGGATGGCGGGCCCGTTCATGGACAGCGGCAACGGGACGGACGTCGCGGTCATCCCGATGACCGACGAGGAGTACCGCTGGGAACCGGTGCCCGACTGCTGGTCGGTCCGCCGCCACGCGGACGGGCCGGGGCCGCGCGCGGACCTGCTGACCGGCGCGGGTGAGTGGGGACGCGACGCGACCTCCGCCGAGCACCCGTTCCCGCCGCCCTTCACGACCATCGCGTGGCGGCTGAGCCACCTCAGCACGCTGCTGACCCTCCGCGCCGACCACACCGTCGGCAGCCACGCGCTGACGGCGGACGACGTCCGGGTCGCGGGGGACGCGGCCGGGGCGATCGCGGCCTTCGACGCCGGCGCCGAGGCGTGGCGGCACGCGCTGCTGAGCGCCGACGACAGCGCGCTCGACACGGTCGGACACAGCAGCTACCCCTACGGCAGCGACCCGGAGGATCCGTTCATCGAGACGGTGTGGTGGGTCAACCAGGAACTGCTCCACCACGGCGCCGAGATCGCCCTGATCCGCGACCTGTACCGGGCCCGGCAGCGCTGACCCCCGAGGAGGTTCCCGGCCGGGGCAGTAGGGTTCCGCACATGACAGAGCGACGTACGATCCTGAGCGGTTCGACCTTCGAGGAGCAGATCGGGTACGCCAGGGCCGTGGTCGACGGGGACTGGGTACACGTGTCGGGAACCACCGGGTTCGACTACACGACCATGTCGATCTCCGACGACGTGGTGGAGCAGGCCGAGCAGTGTCTGCGCAACATCGAGGCCGCGCTGAGCGAGGCGGGGTGCGGCTTCGCCGACGTGGTGCGGGTGCGCTACCTGCTGCCCGAGCGCGCCGACTTCGAGCCCTGCTGGCCGGTCCTGCGGCGCTGCTTCGGCGAGGTCCGACCGGCCGCGACGATGCTGGTGTGCGGCCTCGCCGACCCCCGGATGGAGATCGAGATCGAGGTGTACGCACGCCGCCCGGTGGGGTAGCGGCCGGCACGGAATCCGCTGGCCCGGCCATGTGCGGGCTGCTTGGATCCGGGCATGGACACTGAACTCCCCCACGGCTACGAGATCTCCACCGACCCCGCGCGGCTTGACGCCGAGCTGATCCACCGGTGGCTGTCGCAGGACGCCTACTGGGCGCTCGGCCGGGCCCGCGAGACGCAGGACCGGGCCATCGCCGGTTCGCTCAACTTCGGTGTCTACGACGGCACTTCGGGTGCCCAGCTCGGCTACGCGCGAGTGGTCACCGACCGGGTCACCTTCGGCTGGCTCTGCGACGTCTACATCTCACCCGCCGTCCGTGGCAAGGGACTCGGCACGGCGCTGGCCGCCGCCGTCCGCGACCACCTCGCCCCGTACGGCCTGCGCCGCGTCATGCTGGCCACCGCCGACGCCCACGAGGTCTACGCCAAGGTGGGGTTCGCGCCGCTGGAGAGGCCGGCGAAGTGGATGGTGCTGGGCAACCAGTGAGGCGACCGAGCGACACGGGACGGGCGGCGGCGCGCCCGCCCACAGGAGTACCGGAGCCTCCAGGGGCTGACGGGCCAGATCCCCCTCTGGCGCCGGTGGCCCGGGCCGGCCCGGGAACAGTGGCTGGTCCTGCCCGGTCCCGGCAGGTCGACCGGGACCGGGCAGGGCGCCGCTTCCGGGCAGCTGCCGAGCGGCTCGTCCTGCCGGCCCCCCTCAGGTGTGGTCCAGCGACGGGCGGTTGTTGAGCACGTCCACGTCGCTGCCGGTGGCGTGGCGGTAGGTCGCGGTGATCCGGGCGAGGTCCTGCGGGGTCCGTCCGACGTCGCCGTGCATGGCACGGTTCGCCCGTACGACGGACGCGGTCGCCTCGCGCCGCGCGGCCTCGTATCCGGCCAGGCCGCGGGGCACGTCGGCGGCCCGGGCGAGTTCGTGCGCGAGCACCCGGGCGTCGACGATGGCCTGGGACGCGCCGTTGGCCCCGACCGGGTACATCAGGTGCGCGGCGTCGCCGAGCAGCGTGACCCGGCCGCGCCCCCAGCCGGGGAGCGGGTCCCGGTCCACCATCGGGTACTCCAGGAGCAGTTCGCTGTCGGTCACCAGGCCGGCGACGTCGAGGCCGCCGACCGTCCACTCCCGGAAGTGCGGCAGCACGTCCGCCAGTCGGCCCGTACGGTCCCAGTCCGTGTCCTCGTCGAGCGTGCTCGGCCCGCCGACCCGGACCTGGCAGACCCAGTTGATCCGCTTCCGGCCGATCGGGTAGGCGATCAGCTGGACGTCCCCGGCCTCCCCGTCCTGTGCGATCACCATCGAGCGGCCGTCCAGGAACGGTTCGCTCCTCGTCACGCCTCGCCACATCCGGACGCCGGACCAGCACAACGGCCCGTCATCCGGGTGCAGTTGGGCACGGACGACGGAACGCAGCCCGTCCGCACCGACCAGCGCGGCGGCGGCGAACTCCGTGACGGCACCGGTCTCCCGCTCCAGCAGACGGACTTGGACGGCTGACGGGCCGTCGTCCGCGAAGCCCGTCAGCCGGGTGCCGGTGCGCACCGCCTCGGCGCCGAGCCGTTCGCGGACGGCGGCGAGGAGCAGCAGCTGCAACTCGCCGCGGTGGATCGCGTACTGCGGCCAACGGTAGCCCTGGGCGATCCCGCGCGGCTCGGTGAAGATCTCGTTGCCGTACCGGTCGCAGTAGACGGTCCGGTCGATGGCCACGCCGCACGCGGCGAGCTCGGCACCGAGGCCGAGTTCGGTCAACTCGCGTACGGCGTGCGGCTGCAGGTTGATCCCCACCCCGAGCGGGCGGATCTCGCGGGTACTCTCCACCACCACCGCGTCGATGCCCGCGGCGTGCAGGCTCAGCGCGGTGGTCAGCCCGCCGATCCCCGCTCCGGCGATGAGCACCGGCTCCTGGTAGTGCTGACGGCTCTCGATCACGCTCAGCTCCTCGTCTCGGTACCTCCAGCCTGGCGCAGCCGGCTGTGAGAAGTCCAAGAACTGGTTTCTCTTGTGACCAGAAGCAGTGGTTATGGCGCCGTGAGGATTCCTTGACGGCGCCTCCCTGTCAGGGCAGCGCTCGGCATCCGCGCGGTCCGCCACCGCCTCCCACTCCCGAGCGGCAACGCGGGCGCGGGCGGGAAGTACGTCGCGGCCCCCGACATGTGGCAGCGGGCCGCCGATCAGGTCGCCCCCGCCTGCGCGACGGCCACCGGCTCCCCGCGCTGCCGACCGCCGCGCTGCTCGCCGCGTCACCGCACGCGTCGCCGCACGGTGCCCCGAACTGTGGGAGGCACAGGCCGAGGGACAGCGGACGACACCGCCGGCGGGGCTCGGTGCCAGTTCGTGCGCGGGGACTGGGCAGGGGCTTGACCCAGCAGTAACTTACCGGCCAGTTCAGCAGTTGCCGGCGTGCCCCCACGCACGCCGGCTCAGGCCTGGTGCGGTCGTCGTGACCGGCCGGACCGGGCTCTGACCTCCATCCCCCACTCGGAGGACGTCATGCCCACCACCCCCACCCATTCCCGCCTGCCCGGACGACGGCGACTCGGCTCGCTCGCGGTCGGCTGCGCGCTGCTGGTCGCCGCGCTCGCCGGGGCCACCGGCCCGGCCAACGCGACAGCGGCGACGAACACGACGAACGCGAAGCCGCAGGACGACCCGGTGGCCGCCGCGCAGGCGCTCGCCGCCCCGGGTGTCCCCGGTGCCAACGACTGGTCGTGTAAGCCGAGTTCGGCCCACCCGCGACCGGTGGTGCTGGTCCACGGCACCTTCGCCAACGGCTCGGTCAACTGGGACACCGTCGCGCCCGCGCTGGCCATGGACGGCTACTGCGTCTACGCGCTCACCTACGGCGCGATGCCCGGCATCCCCGTGCTGCGGGCGATCGCGCCGGTGGCGGACTCCGCGCAGCAGCTGGCGACCTTCGTCGACGGCGTGCTGGCGGCAACCGGCGCCGGGCAGGTCGACATCGTCGGTCACAGCCAGGGCGGCATGCTGCCGCGCTACTACATGAAGTTCGACGGGGGCGCGAGCAAGGTGCACACCCTGATCGGGCTCGCCCCCAGCAACCACGGCACCACGCTGGACGGGCTGGCCACCCTGGCACAGTCCTTCCCCGGCGCCGCTGCGCTGGTCGGCTCGGCCTGCCCGGCCTGCACCGACCAGTTGGTCGGCTCGGCCGCCCTCACCGCGCTCAACGCCGGCGGCGACACGCTGCCGGGCGTGACCTACTGGGTCATCGCCACCGAGGACGACGAGGTGGTGACGCCCTACCAGTCGCAGTTCCTGAGCGGGCCGGACGTCAACAACGTGCTGGTCCAGGACCTCTGTCCGCTGAACCACCCGGACCACGTGCTGATGGCCGTCGACCCGGTCGTGCTGCACGAGATCCGGCACGCGCTCGACCCGGCGAACGTGTCGACCGCCGACTGCTCGGCCGACCTGACCGGCTGAGTCGGCCTCCCGGCCCGGTGCGGGTGGTCAACGCCCGCACCGGGCGGGGAGAGTGTCGGCATGGCCTTTGCGATAGCGCACCTCAGCGATCCGCACCTCACCACCGGCCTGTTGGCCGGCGAACCGGCCACCGGGCTGCACCGGGCGCTCGGCCGGGTGCTCGTCCTCGACCCGCTGCCCGACTGCGTGGTGATCACCGGTGACCTCACCGACCACGGACGGCCGGACGAGTACGCGGCGCTGCGCGAGGTGATCGGAGGGTTCCCGCTCCCGGTCCACCTGGTGGTGGGCAACCACGACGTGGCACGGGAGGTGGTGCGGAGCTTCGGGGGCAGCGGGTTCCTCGGCGGCGGGCACGCGACCAACTACCTGGTGGAGTACCCGGGTTCGACCGTGGTGGTGCTCGACTCCACTGCGGCGGCCGGGCCAGGGCTCTCCGGGGGGCGTCTCGGGTACGCCCAACTCGACTGGCTGGACGAGGTGTTGGCGGAGCGGGCGGAGCTGCCGGCGTTCGTCTGCCTGCACCACCCGCCGGCGGAGGTCGGCATCCCGTTCCTGGACCGGACACGGCTGGCCGACGGCCCGGCACTGGCCGGGGTGATCGCCCGGCACCCGCACGTGGCCCGGGTGTTGGCGGGCCACGTGCACCGGGCGATCAGCGCACCGTTCGCGGGCAGCACGCTCGGGATCGCGCCCAGCACGTACCGGCAGTCCGACCTGAGGCTGGCGGACGACCGCCCGCCGGGCTACCTGCACGAGCCGACCGGCTTCCTGCTGCACCTGCTGACCGGGACGGGTTCGGCGACCCACACGGTCGCGGTGAGCCACCCGGCCGGGCTCACCCGGCACTTCTAGGCGGTCAACGTCCGGATCGGCGAACCGGCCGGGAAGGCGGCGATGTCGGCCACCACCTCGGGAAGTACGTACGGTAGTTGGCCTGCGTCACGTAGCCGAGGTGGGGGGTGGCCAGCACGTTGGGCAGGGTGCGCAGCGGCTCGTCCGCGGGGAGCGGCTCGGTCTCGAACACGTCCAGGCCGGCGCCGGCGATCCAGCCCTCGGTCAGGGCCGTCAGCAGGGCGGACCGGTCCACGATCGCGGCCCGCGCGGTGTTGACGAGGTACGCCGAGCGCCGCATCAGCCGGAGTTCGGGGGCGCCGATCAGGCCCCTGCTGCGCTCGCCGAGTGCGAGACGGATGGAGACGAAGTCACTGCTTTCCAGCAACTCCTCCTTCGAGGATGCCAGTTGGACACCGAGCTCGTCGCACCGCTGCTTGCCGAGGTGCCGGCTCCAGGCGATCACGTCCATCCCCGAACGCCCGGCCGACCGTCGCCACCGTGCCGCCGATCCGGCCGAGTCCGATCAGACCGAGCCGCCGGCCGTGCAGGTCGGTGCCGATCGTGCTCTGCCAGGGGCCGCCACCGCGCAGCGCGGTGTTCTCGGCGACCAGGTTGCGGGCCAGGCCCAGGATCAGCGCCCACGTCAGCCCGGCCGGCGGCAGTCCGGAGCTCGCCGTGCCGCAGACCGTCACGCCGTGCGCCGCCACGGCGGCGAGGTCGATCGAGGCGTTCCGCCTGCCACTGGTGACCAGCAGCCGCAGCCGGGGCAGCCGAGCGAACAGCACTGCCGGGAACGGCGTTCACTCCCGTATGACCACCACGATCTCGCAGTCGCCGATGGCGGCCACCAGGTCGTCCGGGTCGGCGAGGTGTCGCCGGTGACTCGTCACGTCGAACGTCCCGGCGATCGACGACCAGTCCGCCATGGTCAGCGCCACACCCTGGTAGTCGTCGAGCACCGCACAGCGGATCCTCATCGCACACCTCCTCCGCCTTCGGGCACCGCCCGACGGATCAGCCGAGTCGATCACAGCCGGACCGGGGACCACCTGACTGGTCCCGGTATTCCGGCTGGGACCACGCTCCTAGGATCACGGGCGTGCTGACGATTCTGGTGAACGGGCTGCCCGGAGCGGGCAAGACCACGCTCGCGCGGGAACTGGCGGCCGAGTTGGGCCTGCCGTTGCTCAGCAAGGACGCGATCAAGGAGACCCTGGCGGACACGCTGGCCGACGCGCGGCCGGCCGGCTGGTCGCACCGGGAATGGAGCAACTCGCTTGGCGCGGCGGCCGGCGAGACCCTGTGGACGCTGCTGCGCGACGCACGTGGTGACGCCGTGCTGGAGGCGCCCTGGCTCGCGCCGCTACGGCCGGTCGTGGTGGCCGGGCTGCGCCGGGCCGGGGTGAGCGCGGTGCAGGAGGTCTGGTGCGAGGTGCCGGCGGCGGTGGCCCGGGCCCGGTTCGACGCGCGGACCCCCGAGCGGCACGCCGTGCACCTGGAGAGCGGCGGCGCGCTGACCGAGGAGCACTGGGCGGGCTGGGTCCACGGCGCCCGTCCGCTGAGCCTGGGCCCGGTGCACCGGACGGACACCAGCCGGCCGGTGGACGTCGCGGCGCTGGTGGCCCGGCTGCGGGCGGAGGCTCCCGCTCAGCCGGGCCAGCGGCGGGCGCAGAGGACGAGGCGGTAGCCGTCCGGGTCCTGGATGGTGACGCCGTGCTGGTCCCAGTACGGGTTGTGGGCCGCGGCCCGGGTGCCGCCGGCGGCCAGCAGGCGGTCGACCAGGGCCGGTTCGACCGGCGCGCCGAGGTAGACGACGAACAGGTCGTCCACGGTCGGGGTGGGATCGAGCGGGTGCTCCGGGTCGTGGGTGAGCTCGAAGTGCCAGGCGCCGCCGGCCGGGCCGACCATGAGCAGGTCGTGCTCACCGGAGACCCGCTCGGTGGTCCGCCAGAGCACGTCCAGGCCGAGGCCCTCGACGTAGAAGCGCTCGGCGGCGGCCAGGTCGCGCGAGGGGCGGGCGACCCGGATCGGAGTCGTCGAGCTGATCCGGGGCGTGGAAGTCGAGTCGGCCGGAGGCGTGGGATCGATCACGGCGATGAGGATAGTCGTTCCTCGCGACAGCGGGGGCGGGATCCGGCGGGGTGCCGCCGGGGCCGGCGGGTGGGCGTGGTCCGGTGCGGCGGCGCGGCCGGCGACCAGGCCGTCCGCGGCGGGTCCGGTCGCCAGGAGCCTCCCGCCCCCGCGCGGGTGCGCCCCACCGGTGCCCCCGGCCCGGTGACGGCCCGGGCCGGGTGCGCGGCGGCTCAGCCGACCGGCGCGGGAGCGGTCTCCGGGTCGGCGCCGAGGGTCTGGGCCAGCCGGCGGAGGGTGGGGCCGTACTCGGGGTGGGCGAGGGCGGCGGCGAACTGGGCGGTGAGGTAGGCGAGCGGGCTGCCGGTGTCGTACCAGGTACCGGAGATGACCTGACCGTAGACCGCGCGGCGGGCGGCGTAGGCGTTGACCGCGTCGGTCAGGTAGATCTCGCCCTCGCGGTGCTCGTGCCAGAGCCGGGTCTGCTCGCGCAGCTCGTCGATGATGCCGGGGGTGATGACGTAGCCGCCGATCGCCGCGTACGCCGAGGGCGCCTCCGCCGGCGTGGGCTTCTCCACCAGACCGGTGATCCGCAGCAGCCCCTCCCCCAGGTCCTCCTTGACCACCGGGACCCCGTACCGCGGGGCGTCGGCCGGGTCCATCGGCATCAACGCCAGCACCGGGGAGTTGGTGGCCTCGTACGCGGTGATCAGCTGCTGGGCGCGGGGGACGTCGGCGACGAAGACGTCGTCCGGCCAGAGCACCAGCAGCGGCTCCTCGCCCAGGTTGCGGGCGGCGTTCAGGACGGGGGTGCCGTTGCCGTACGGGCCGTGCTGGTGCAGGTAGGTGATGTGGCCGCGCCGGGCCAGGTCGGCGACCTCCTCCACGGCGTCGGCGTAGCCGTGCTTGCCGGCCTCCCGGAGCTGGGCGACCAGGCCCGGGTCCGGCTGGAAGTGGTCCTGGATCAGCCCCTTGCTGGCCGAGACGACGATGGTGATGTCGGTGATCCCGGAGTCGATCAGCTCCCTGACGGTGTGTTCGACGACCGGCTTGTCCCCGACCGGGAGCATCTCCTTCGGAGTGGCCTTGGTGAGCGGCAGGAGGCGGGAGCCCAGGCCGGCGGCCGGGATGACGGCCCGGCGGATGGCGGTGGTCATGCGTGCTCTCTTTTCGATTCGCGGTCCTGCCGCGCCAGTTGGCGCGACAGGTCGGACGCTACCAACCATGAGTGAGTGATTACCGGGAGTTCCTGAACGCCTGGCGTGCCCTCCGCGAGCTCCTGGCGGGGCACCCGCAGCCCGGCTGTGCCTGGGACATCAACCGATTGGTGGATGCCTGGCATCCACCGGATCGGTGCCTGGAGGAACCGGGAGGTCGATCCGGGGGTGGGGTCCTGCGCGGGAGGCTGGTGGCACCGGGGGAGAGCGCCGGTCCGGGCCGGCGGTCAGCACTCAGCGGTCATCACTTAGCGGTCAGCATTCAGCGGTCGACGGTCATCTGTCCAAGGTCCGCGGTTCACGAGGGGAGATCACAGGCCATGGCAGTCATCGAGGTCGAGCACCTGCACAAGCGCTACGGGCACGACATCGCCGTGCACGACGTCTCGTTCACGGTCGAGGAGGGCGAGATCTTCGGCGTCCTCGGCCCGAACGGCGCCGGCAAGACCACCACCGTCGAGTGCCTGGCCGGCCTGCGCCCGTCGGACGGCGGTCGGGTCTCGGTGCTCGGCCTCGACCCCGGCCGGGAGCGGGAGCGCACGGCGCTGCGCCAGGCGCTGGGCGTCCAGCTTCAGGAGAGCGGGCTGCCCGACAAGCTGAAGGTGCGCGAGGCGCTCGACCTGTACGCCTCGTTCTACCGCGCACCCGCCGACGTGACCGGGCTGTTGACCCGACTCGGCCTGGCCGACAAGGCCGGCGCCCGCTACAAACAGCTGTCCGGCGGTCAGAAGCAGCGGCTGGCGATCGCGCTGGCGATGGTCGGCAACCCGCGCGCGGTGGTGCTCGACGAGCTGACCACCGGCCTGGACCCGCACGCCCGCCGGACCACCTGGGAGTTGGTGGAGCAGATCCGCGACACCGGCGTCACCGTCCTGCTGGTCACCCACTTCATGGAGGAGGCCGAGCGGCTCTGCGACCGGGTCGCGGTGATCGACGCCGGCCGGGTGGTGGCCGTGGACACCCCGGCCGGGCTGGCCGCCCGGGCCGGCGAGCGGCAGCGGATGCGGTTCCGGCCCTCCGCCCCGCTCGACGACGCGCTGCTGCTGGCGCTGCCCGAGGTGGACGCGGTGGCGTGGCACGGTCCGCAGGTCGAGATCAGCGGCACCGGGAACCTGGTGCAGGTGGTCACCTCACTGCTGGCCCGCCGGCAGATCGTCGCCGCCGACCTTCGGGTCGAACAGGCCGGCCTGGACGACGCGTTCATCGCGCTGACCGGGCAGCGGCACGCCGAATCCGCCTGAGCCCACCCCCACCCCCACGTCGAGGAGACCGAGATGAACATCGCCATGACCCGCAAGGGCTTCCGCACCCTCACCATCACCCAGGCCCGGCTGCTGCTGCGCGAACCCGCCGCACTGATCTGGCTGCTGCTCCCGGTGCTGCTGGTCATCGTCTTCGGCAACATCCCGGCCTTCCAGAGCGCACAGGCATCCCTCGGTGGCAAGCGGGTGATCGACGTCTACGTGCCGACCCTTGCCGCGATGGTGCCGCTCTTCCTGGCCCTCACCGGCCTCCCCATGACGATGGCGGGCTACCGGGAGAAGGGCGTACTGCGCCGGCTCTCGGTGAGCCCCGTACCGGCGGCCGGGCTGCTCGCCGCCCTGGTCACGGTGATCGCGGCGCTCGCGGCGGCCGGGGTCGTGCTGATCGTCGGGATCGGCGTGCTGGCGTTCCACGTGGCGGCACCGGCCAACATGGGCAGCGTGATCGCCTCGTTTCTGCTCGGCGGCACGGCGGTACTGGCCCTCGGCCTGATGGTCGCTGCGGTGGCCCGCAGCGGCGCCATGGCGAGCGCGCTGGGCGTCCCGCTGATGGTGCTGAACTTCTTCGCCAGTGGCCTGTACTTCCCGATCGCCCAGATGCCGCACCTGCTGCGCACAATCAGCGAGTTCATCCCGTTCGGTGCGGTGATGGACGCCTGGGCCGGACAGGGCGCGCTCTGGCAGCACCTGGCCGTGCTGGCCGGCTACACCATACTCGGCAGCCTGGTCGCGGCCCGGACCTTCCGCTGGGAGTGACCGGGACCATCGACCGGGGCCAAGATGGCCACCGTGAACCAAGATCCCGCGCAGGGCCGGCTGAGCCTGCTGACCAACCGCTACCTCCCGTACCTCGGGCTGGCCCTCTCGGTGGTGCTCGCCACCGCTCTCGGCCCGAGGACGGCCCCCCATCTGACACTGATCCTGGGGCTGTCGGTCCTCACCGCGCTCTGGCAGTGGCTGATGTCGGTCCCCTTTCCGGTGGAAGAGCGGCACCGCGTCAAGGCGGTGGTCTTCTACTTCGGCCTGGCTCCGCTGATCGGATCGCTGGTGGTGCTGAGCCCGCTGTTCGGGTTCTTCGCGTTCACCGGCTACCAGCAGGCGGGCGTGCTGCCGCGCCGACTGCGGCCGATCGGCATCGTGGTGATCGCCGCGCTGATGGCCACCACGCAGGTCGGCGGGGTGGCCAACCTGCACGGCGGACTGCTGCTGCTGTACGGAGGACTGGTGGTGGTCAACGTGGTGGTCGCCGGACTGATCGTCCAGCAGGCCCTCGAGGACGACCAGCGCGGCCGTCAACGATCCCAGCACATTGGCGAGTTGGCCGAGGCCAATCGGCGACTGCGGGAGACCATGGCGGAGAACGCCGGCCTGCACGCGCAGTTGGTCACCCAGGCGCGCGAGGCGGGTGTGCTGGACGAGCGCCAGCGGCTGGCCGGCGAGATCCACGACACCATCGCGCAGGGGCTCACCGGTATCGTCACCCAGCTGGAGGCCGCCGAACGTTTCGATGACGATCCGGAACGCCGGGCCCGGCACCGTGAACTGGCCCGCCGGCTGGCCCGCGAGAGTCTCGCCGAGGCCCGCCGCTCGGTGCAGGCGCTGCGCCCGGGCCCGCTCGCCGAGGCCCACCTCCCCGAGGCGATAGGTGACTTGGCCGACCGGTGGTCGCAGACCTCGGGCGTGCCGGTCCGGGTGGAGGTGACCGGCAGCCCGGTGCCGCTGTCGCCCGCGCTGGAGGTGGTGCTGTTCCGGGTGGCGCAGGAGGGGCTGGCCAACATCGCCAAGCACGCCCGAGCCTCGCGAGCCGGGCTCACGCTCTCCTACACGCACGAGGTGGTGATGCTCGACGTGCTCGACGACGGCCTGGGCTTCCACTGCGAGTCCGACAACGGCTTCCACGGCGGGAGCTCGACCGCCCCTTCCTCCCGCCCCGACAGCTACGGCCTGACCGCCATGCACCAGCGGCTGCACCAGGTCGGCGGCACGCTGGAGATCGAGAGCAGCCCCGGCGAGGGCACCGCGATCAGCGCGAGCGTGCCGCACTCCCGGGAGACAATGCCCTATGACCATTCGTCTGCTCATCGTCGATGACCACCCCATCGTCCGGGACGGTCTGCGCGCCGTCTTCGAGGGCGACCCGGACTTCGAGGTCGCGGGCGAGGCCGGCGACGGCGCCGAGGGCGTCAGCCGGGCGCAGGCGCTGGGCGTGGACGTCGTGCTGATGGATCTCCGGATGCCGAGGATGGGCGGCGTCGAGGCGATCCGCCGCTTGCGCGAACTCGCGCCGGAGATCCGGGTGCTGGTGCTCACCACCTTCGACAGCGACGCCGACGTGCTGCCGGCCGTGGAGGCCGGCGCGACCGGCTACCTGCTCAAGGACGCCCCGCGCGACGAACTGGTCCGCGCCGTCCACGCCGCCCACCAGGGCCAGGCGGTGCTGGCCCCCACCGTCGCCCAGAAGCTCCTCGGTCGGATGCGCGAACCGGCTCCCTCCCCCTCGGAGACCCTCACCGACCGGGAACTGGAGATCCTCCGCCTGGTCGCCGCCGGCACCACCAACAAGGAGGCCGCCAAGCGCCTCTTCATCAGCGAGGCGACGGTGAAGACCCACCTCCTCCACCTCTACGCCAAGCTCGGCGTCCGGGACCGCGCGGCAGCGGTCGCCGAGGCCTACAAGAAGCAGCTGCTGAGCTGACCGGCGTCCCGCCCGGTCAGCCCCCCCGGCAGCCGAGAACCCCCTTGCCAGGGGTGCGCGAGGACCCACTAATCTTCGCCTGCATTTCCCAATCTTCCGGGGGAGGACCACCATGAGGGAGCGCGAAGGCGCCCCGAGACGTCGCGTTCACCGCCTCGCCAGAGGCGTGGCGACCGTCTCCACACTCACCACCCTGCTCGCCACCGGTCTCGCCGGCACCGCGCAGGCCGACACCGGCAAGCCGGCCACCCCGCACAGCACGACCGCTACCCCGCACGGCACGACCGCCGCCGTCGCGGGCGACGTCACCGGCGACGGGCTGCCGGACATCGTCGCGGCCACGGGCAGCAGTCTCACGGTCTTTCCGGACCACGGCGCCCCCTACACCGCCGCCACCCCCAGCCAGTCCCCCGAGCGGTCCGAGCCGTGGAGCGACTACCTCGTCACCCACCACGGCAGCCTGACCGGCTCGGGCCCGGACGACCTCTACGCGCTCAGCACGGTCTCGCACACGCTGTACCTCGTGCCCAACGACGCCGACTCCGGTGGTACCGCAGGGCACTTCAGCCACCCCCAGCTCGCCGTCCAGATCGCCAAGCCCGCCTGCCCGACGGCCGGCGGCGACTGCACCGGCTACGACCCGACCTGGAACTCCACCACCCAGATCGTCGCCCTCGACGGTCTCGGCGGCCCGGGCACCCCGCCCGCGCTGATCACGGTCGAGGGCACCCTGCTCTACTACTACCCCGGCATCGGCGGCGGCCAGTTGGGCACACCGGTGCTGCTGAGCAACGGCGACTGGTCGAACACCACGGTGCTGGCCCCCGGCTCGACCGGTGGCACGCCCACCCTGTGGGTCCGGGAGAACCACACCGGCACGCTGACCAGCTACCCGCTGAACCTCGGTGCTGACGGCACCCGGACCGACTTCCTGATCCCACCGGCCACCTCCCAGCTCAAGTCCGCCGTCCGGCTCGCCAGCGGCAGTGCGATGTGCTTCGCCCGCGGAGGCGACGGCAGCGCCGCGATCGACATCTGCGGCGCCGGGGGCGACCAGTTGGTGTTCGGCACCGACGGCACCGTGCAGACCGGCGGCCAGTGCCTCGACGCGGCCTCCGCCGCGGCGCACCCCGGCACCCCGCTCGGGTTCCTGCCCTGCGACGGCCGTGCCTCCGAGCACCACTGGGTCGCGGGTCCCGGCGGCACGCTGGTGGACAGCGGGTCGAACCAGTGCGTCACCCTGGTCGGCTCCGTCACGAACAACGGCATGGACTACCTGAGCCCCTGCACCGGGGCCCAGGCGCAGACCTGGAGCACCGACTCGGTGGGCGCCGCCGGCCCGCTGCCGACGCCCGTCCCGATCTCGCCGCTGAACGTCTACCAGCCGACCCCCGACTCCGGCAGCGCCCTGGTCGCCCCCGGCGACTTCACCGGTGACGGGCTCCCCGACCTGGTCGAACTCGGCACCGATGCCGTGCTCTACCCGGGCGAGGCAGCCGCGAACGGAGCACCGCGGTTCGGCGCACCGGTGACGCTGGGCCAGGTCGCCGACTACCGGCAGAGCGCCGTCGTCGACGCCGCCGATCCGATGCAGAGCGGCGACGCCCTGTACTCCGCCTGCGGCTGGCTGCACCTCGAGCCGAACGGCTACCTGGTGCTGACCTCGTACACCGGCAAGCAGCTGTGGTCGGCCGGCACGTACATCGACAACGGTCAGCCGGTCGCCTCGATCGGCGACGACGGCGACCTGTGGATCATGCAGGTGAACCCGACCGGTCAGCCGCTCTGGTACTCCCCCGCCGCCGGAGCGGGCGCCCGCGCCA
This sequence comes from Kitasatospora sp. NPDC024654, assembly GCF_055559155.1. NCBI lineage: Bacteria > Bacillati > Actinomycetota > Actinomycetes > Kitasatosporales > Streptomycetaceae > Kitasatospora > Kitasatospora sp. NPDC024654. The sequence continues at coordinate 151,411 of NZ_JBVHLF010000004.1, read as the reverse complement.
CGCTCGGGGACGACTGCAACTTCGTGCTGCGGAACTCCGCCGGCACCCCGGTCTGGTCCACCCAGACCTACGACCCCACCCACGATCTGACCGGTCACGTGGTCACCGCCGGCACCGTGCTGCCCAGCGGCAGCAGCCTCACCTCGAACGCCACCCGGCTGGACATGCAGGCCGACGGCAACCTGGTGCTCTACAACCTGAGCACCGGCCACGCCCTGTGGGCCACCGGGACCTGGAACCACCCCGGCACCCATACCGTCCTGCAGACCGACGGCAACCTCGTCGTCTACGGCGCCGACGGCACCGCCCTCTGGTCCACCGGCACCTGGGGCCACCCCGGCGACCACCTGGTCGTCCAGAACGACCGGAACGTCGTGCTCTACGACGTCAACGACCGGGCCCTGTGGTCCACCGGCACCGCCAACCCCGACACCCTCGGGCAGCCCCTGGCGAGCGGTGCCACGCTGGCGCCCAACGCCACGCTCGCGTCCGGGTCGGGTTCCCTGCGGATGCAGACCGACGGCAACCTCGTGCTGACGGGTCTCAAGAGCGGGCAGCCGCTGTGGGACAGCGCCACCTGGAACCACCCCGGCGCCCACACCACCATGCAGGCCGACGGCAACCTCGTCGTCTACGGCGCCGACGGCACCGCCCTCTGGTCCACCGGCACCTGGGGCCACCCCGGCGCCGACCTGGTCGTCCAGGACGACGACAACGTCGTCCTCTACGACGCCGACGGCAAGGCCCTCTGGTCCACCGGCACCTACGGCCGCAGCTGACCGGCGCCGAAGGGCCGGGAGTTGGCGGGATTCTCGCCAACTCCCGGCCCTCCCCGGTCCTTCGGTGCCCGTCGCGTCAGTCGGCGCCCGGTGCGGCGCGCCGAGCGGTCTCGGCCAGCGCCGTGTTCGCGACCATCACGGCCCCGACGACCACTGCCGCGACCGGGTGCCCCACCCCGTACAGGGCCGCGGCACTTCCACCGAGAACCAGTGCCTTGACCAGCAGCACACCGGGAAGGGCCGGCCGCAACCGCGCCCTCGGGGCGGCGAACAGCCCCCACAGCACGATGGCGAGCAGCGGCGCACCGACCCCGAGCAGGACGCGAAGAGCGAGGTCGCCGCCCGTGGCGAAGCCCCACCAGCAGAGCAGACCCAGTGCGACCAGCTCCAGCAGGAACGCCAGGATCTCGTTCGCGACGTACCAGGCCCGGCCGTCCGGCACGAGCGGGCCGGAACCCCTCGCCTCCGTCATGAGCGCCCCCTCCCCCGTCGACGCACCCGGTCACCCCAGCATGGCACGAAGGGCAACAGCCGGCCCATGGGGAACCTCGAAGGCCCGGCGATCCTTCGCCGAGGCCCACCCGGCAGCGGCCCGCCGTGCGACACTGCGGATCATGACCTCAGCGGCAACCAGCGCGGCAAGCGCTGGTACTTGGCGACTCGGCGACCTGACCATCAACCGGATCGGCTTCGGTGCCATGCGCCTGACCGGTAGCGGTGTCTTCGACCACGGCGCGCCGAGCGACCGCGACCGTGCGATCGGCGTGCTGCGGCGCGCGGTCGAACTCGGCGTGAACCACATCGACACCGCGTCGTTCTACTTCTCCTCGCTGCGCTCCGCCAACGAGCTGATCAACAGCGCGCTCGCCCCGTACCCGCAGGACCTGGTCATCGTCACCAAGGTCGGGCCGGGCCGCGACCCCTCCGGCGAGTGGTACGCGGCCCGGCCCGAGCAGTTGCGCGGCCAGGTGGAGGAGAACCTGCGCCAGCTCGGCCGCGACCACCTCGACGTGGTGAACCTGCGCCTGCTCCCCAGCATGCGCGAACTCCCCCTGTTCGCCGACCACTTCGGCGCGCTGGCCGAGCTGCGCGCGGCCGGGCTGATCCGCCACCTGGGCCTGTCCGCCATCGGGCCCGAGCACCTCGCCGAGGCCCAGGCCATCGCGCCGGTGGTCTGCGTACAGAACCGGTACAGCATCGACGCGCGACCCGCGGACGCCGAGGAACTCCTGCGGGTCTGCGGCGAGCAGGGCATCGCGTTCGTACCGTTCTTCGCCATCGCCGGGGAAGGGCGCGAGGAGGGCCGCCGCGAGGACGACGAGCAGGTGCTCGCCGTCGCCCGGGCGCACGACGCGACGCCCGCGCAGGTCCGGCTGGCCTGGACGCTCCAGCGCGGCCCGCACGTGCTCGCCATCCCCGGAACCGGCAACCCGGACCACCTGGTCGAGAACCTGGCCGCCGGCGCGCTGCGGCTCTCCGCCGAGGAATTGCACCGGCTCGACTCCCCGGGCGACGTCTGAGCCCCCACCGGGGTCGCGCGGAAAGTCGCCCTGTTCGACTTTCCACTCCCGTAGGTCTGGCCCGCCATCCGCGGCGATCGCCCCCGTTCGGGCTGTCGGGAGGGTCCGAGCCGAGGGGCGGTAGGGCGTCGGTGCTGATCGTGCCGTCCGTCCGCGCGCAACAGCGCGCTGCGCATGGTGCCTTCGAGGGTGTATCCGGCCTTGGCCGCCACTCGGCAGGAGGCCAGGTTGGCCACCGAGTGGCACGGTCGCAGGCGATGCAGACCCGAGCTCCTCCAGAGCCCACCGGCTCGGGAAGGCGGGGCGCGGCTGGAGAAGTCGGGCCGGCCGACCTCCAGGTGCTTGAGAAGGAGCTGTTGAGAGGAGGTCAGCGCAGCGCGGACGCCGGCAACTCGCGGGTGTGCACGGTGATCGGCGCACCCTCCGGCTGGTCGGGACGCAGGTGCAGGGCGAGCGCCGTGCCGTAGCCGGGTGCCGAGGGGACGTCCACCAAGGCCCACCCCGACGGGGCCGACGGCTGCCCACCGGTGCCGACGTACGGCTCGGCCACCCCGTAGGCGATGCCGATCCCGACGCCCTTCAGGTACGCCTCCTTGCGGGTCCAGCAGCGCAGCAGACCGTCCGCTCGCTCGGCCACCGGCAGCACCGCCAACTCCGCCTGCTCGGCCGGATGCAGCTGCCCCCCGACCTCCAGGCCCGCCGGGCCCGCGAAGGCCGCCCGTTGCTCGACGTCCACCCCGACCGGCCGACGGGCGAGCGCGATCACCGCCGCCCCGGTGGCGTGCGTCAGCGAGAAGTCCACCCCGCCGCTCACCACCTCCGGCCGTCCGTGCGGGCCCCCGCACCCCGGGCAGACCGCCCGCGAGAACGACACCTCCCCCGCCGGGATCCCCAGGCACGACCCCAACACCACCCGCAACGCGACGTGCGCCACCCGGTAGAGCGCCCGGTCGACCGGCCGCGCGAACGCCCCGGCCCGTTCGCGCTCCGCCGCGCTCAGTACGGCGTCCCCCGCCTCGGCCGCCGCCGTGGACTCGGGGTCCACCGCGACCCACCACACCTCCGCCTCGGCCGCGTCCAACCCAGCCCCGGCCACCGGGATCAGCTCCATCGACTCCCCACGCCTCCCTGCCGCGCCACTGCCGGCGTCCACCCTGTCACAACCCCCGACCCGAGCCCGCTGCTGGCGTGCCTCCCGCACGCCGACCGCGCACCGGCCCCGACGCCGTGCTCACCGGCAAGGACCGCGGCACCGCCGGCCCGCACCGCCGGGCAGAACCTGCTGGGTCGCGATCTTCGCGGTGAACGGCACCTTCGCGCTCCCCCTCGCTCAGCGGCGCCGGAAGCCGGCCCTACTCCGGCTGGTCTACTGCGCGGCCCCACCGGCCGAGCTGCTCACCTCGGCCGCGGGCCGCACGCACCGTCGTACTGGCGATCCTCGGCCTGGCCGTCCTCCCCACCGCGCCCACCCTGCGGAAGCGGCGGCCCGACCCCGCTGAGCAGTGCGAGCGCCGAACAACCGGCACAAGCCCGACGGCCGCCACGCCGGCCACGGACACCCGACACGAGCCGATCTCCACTGCCCGGCCCACCCCCCTCCCCAGCTATCCGGTACGGAACCACACGCGAACCTGTGTAGACTTGCCCGCGTTGCCGATGCCGACCTCCCCACGGGCGGTCGCCCCGACAGCGGTGCCGCCTTAGCTCAGTTGGCCAGAGCAACGCACTCGTAATGCGTAGGTCGCGGGTTCGAATCCCGCAGGCGGCTCCGAGAAGGCCCAGGTCAGATAGCCCGTGACCTGGGCCTTTTGCCGTTCCGCGACCTTCTGGGGGGCGTCTGCGTGAGCGGAAAAGCTTCATGCTCGCTCCCGGCGGACATTCGGTGGTCAACCGTGCTCGGGCGTGCACGCGGTGGACAGGGACTGCCGTGGCGCGGTGACGAGGACGAGCGTGGGCTTGTAGAAACCCGATAAGCGGGCTTTCGCCGGTCTCGGGGATGATGAACGGCGCGGGGTGGCGACTCTGTTACTCAATTCGGCCGAGCAGCAGAGACCGGCCAGGAGGGTCGCAACAGCCCCCGCGTTGCCGCAGGTCGCAGCCCGCGCTTCGGCGCCACTCCGGAATTGAGCAACAGAGTCGGTGGCTGGACCAAAGTGGAACGGGAAGGCGGTATGTGCACGGCCGCATCGAACTCCGCCAGGTGCTAACCGAATTGGGCATGTCCCGCTCCGTGTGGGTGTCGTGGGGCTGCGGACCCGGTTCAGGCTGATGAAGACGGGCTTGCCGTCGGTGTCCATGCCGCACGCCGGGAGCGCGGGCTCGGCGAGCGCGTTCGGGTGCCTGCGGAAGTGCGAGGCGTCCAGGAAGAGCCCCTCTGCAGGTCACGTGACGATGAGACGTGCGGAATCGTCACTGCGGTGCCGACCAAACCCTGGCCGACCCGTCCACAGTCCCTCGAAGTATCCAAGGCGGCGGCCACCCACGACCGGTCCGGGAACGGGGAGCTCGGCACGGAAGTGGCCGTATGACGCCGTTCCGGGCGCCAGGTAGATCTCGATGTCTGCCTCCTCGAAGTCCAGCCACTTCCCGGTCAGCGGAAACCAAGCCTTGTAGACGGACTCCTTCGCGCTGTACAGCAGTCGATCCCAGTGAACTGCGGGCTGCCGGGCGCCCAGCAGCGTCAGGCGCTTCCGTTCGGCGGGCAGTGAGATGGAGGGCAGGATGCCGTCCGGGAGTGGGCCTTGGGGCTCGGCGTCGATGCCCGGGGAAGCCAGGTCGGCCGCGCGGACCAGGGCGGCAGCGCGGTAGCCGTCGCAGTGGGTCATGCTGCCGATCAGGCCCTGCGGCCATTGCGGAGCACCACGCTCGCCGGGCAGCACGGGAACCGGCGGCACACCGAGCTTCGCCATGGCGTGTCGAGCACAGCCGCGCACCGCGGAGAACTCGCGGCGGCGCTTGTCCACTGCCCGCGCCACGACCTCCTGTCCTCGGGGTGGAGCGGGGCCTGGCCGGCCTCGTCGTCACCGTAGGTCTCCACGGCTACCACCGAGTTGGGGAGCAGCTCATCGATCACCAGTTCCGACCTCCATCGGCGAATGCGGGGTACCAGAGGACATGGCCGCCCGCATCTCCGCCGAGGACGGCGTCAACACCGCGTGTGCCCTGCTCGGATCAGAAGTGGGGTGAGGCGGGGGCGCCCCCGAGCCGCAGGTCGCCGACCCCGTCGAGGATCTGCTCCGAGGACGCGACATGGCGGCCCGCGGTGATGAGGTCGCGCAGGCACCGGTCGAGCGGGGTGCGCTCGGTGTAGACCGCGGCCGATCCCACGGCGTCGTAAAGGAGTTGGACCGCCTCCCGGCAGGCCCGGTGCGCGAACCGGCGGGCCAGCGCGGCCGTGCCGCGTTCGGGCGCCAGGCCCGCCGCCTGTGCGGCCCAGGCGTCCTCCAGCGTGGAGTACACGTAGGCGTCCGCCGCACCGATCAGCGACTCGGCGTGCGCGAGGTCGGCCGGGACGCCCGGCCACGGCAGTGTGGAACGCCTGGCGGCGAGGATCTCCCTGGCGGTGTTCAGCGCGGACCTGCCGATGCCCAACGGCACGCCCGCCATCTTGAGGGCGAGGTTGTCGGCGCGCAGGTGGAGCGGCTGCTGCCGGGTGCCGGACGGCACGAGCCCGAACGTGTGCCGTTCCGGGAGGAACAGGTCGGCGACCTCGAAGTCGTGGGAGCCGGTGCCGCGCAGCCCGGTGGTGTTCCAGGTGTCGAGCACCCGCACGTGCGCGGCGTCGAAGACGGCGATCCTCGGGCCGCCTTCCGGGGTCTGGAACCCGGCCATCACCCGGTCGGCGTGGGTGATCCCGCTGCCGTAGGTCCAGCGGCCCGACAGGAGGTAGCCGCCGTCCCGCCGGACCGCCCGCCCGGCCGGTGGCAGCACCGTCGCGGTGATCAGGTCCGGGTCCGGGAACAGCTCGGTGAACGCCTCCGCGGGCAGCGAGACCACGGCCAGCGCGGCGTTCAGCGCGACGGCCGCGCACCAGGCGACCGAGGCGTCCCCCTCAGCCAGCAGGTCGACGGCCCGCGTGATCTCCGGCACGGTCATCTCGACACCGCCCAGCAGCGGTGGCAGGGCGGCGCGCAGCAGCCCGGTGGCCTTCAGGCCGTCGAGGACGTCACCGGGAATCCGGCCCAGCCGCTCGATTTCCGGCGCACACGCCGGGAGGCGCGAGGCGTACGCCCTCACGCGGTCCAGGACCGATGCGGCGGTGAGGCCCGTCTCGGCCCGGGTCGGCAGTTCGATGGTGGTCATCCGGTCCTCCTGGATCGGCGGGTTCGGCGGGTTCGGATCACAGGTCGTTCAGGGCCTTGTCGAGGTCGGCTGCCAGCGCCTGGAGGTACGGGGAGCGCATGACGCTGTAGTGGTCGCCGGGCACGTCGACGCTCTCGGCCTGGTCGCCGAGGATGTCCAGCCACTGCCGGGTGGTCGCGGCGGTGGCCCCGTCCATGGCCCGCAGGAGCCGGACCCTGCCCCGGTACGCAGCGGGCTCGTGGTCGGCCAGCGCGCGGCTGAGCCGCAGGAACCGGCCCGCGAGCCGTTCCAGGGTGGCGCCGTCGATCTCGTCCGGCAAGACGGCAGCGTGCCGGGCCCGCGTCAGCAGTTCCTCGATCGGGGACCGGTCGCCCGTGGGCTCGAACTCGGCCGGCTCGGGGTTCCAGTCGCTTCCCGCCAGCCCGGCCAGGTCGCGGGCGAACCGGGCCAGCAGCGCCGCGTCGGAGGCGGGTTCGGCGCGGCCGGGCGGTTCGAGCAGGTCCACGGCCGCGACGAGCTCGACCGTCCCGCCCCGCCCGGCGAGCAGGCGGGCGATCTCCAGCGCGATCACGCCGCCCATGGACCAGCCACCGAGCCGGTACGGGCCGTCCGGGAACCGTTCGGTGATCGCGTCGGCGTAGTGTGCGGCCAGGTCGGCCACAGTCTGCTGCGCGGGTTCGAGGTCGGGGTACTGGAGGGCGTGAATCGGCTGGTCGTCGTCCAGGAGGGCGCCGAGCCCGGCGTAGCAGAGCACGTCGCCGCCGACCGGGTGGACGAAGATCAATGGTGGCCGGGTCCCGCCGTCCCGGACCGTGACCAGGGCCGCCCGGCCTTCGTCGCCGGCCTGGTCGCGCAGCACCTCGGCGAGTGACTCGACGGTCGGCCGGGCGAGCAGCGTGGCCACCGGCAGCGACCGGCCGGTGCGCTGCCGGATCCGGGCCATCATCCGCACCGCGAGCATCGAGTCGCCGCCGAGGTCGAAGAAGTTCGCGGTGACGCCGACGGTCCCGTCGGCGGGCTCGAAGAACTCGGCCCAGATCCCGGCGAGGATCCGTTCGGTCGCATCGCGCGGTGCGACCGCCTTACCGGAGCACGCGGCCGTCTCCTCGGGCGACGGCAGGTGGTGGCGGTCCACCTTGCCGTTGCCGGTCAGCGGCAGCTCGTCCAGGAGGACGATGCGGGCGGGCACCATGTAGCCGGGCAGTTCCCGGCCGAGCGCCTCGCGCAGCTCATCCTCGGAGGTATCCGACACCGCGTACCCGACGAGCCGTCTGGGGCCGCCCCGCTCGCCCTCGGCCACCACGGCCGCCGCGCGGACGTCCGGTCGGCGCAGCAGCGCCGCCTCGACCTCGCCGAGCTCGATCCGATGCCCGTGGATCTTCACCTGGAAGTCCGCGCGCCCCAGAAACTCGATGTCGCCGTCCGGCAGGTAACGGCCGAGGTCACCGGTCCGGTAGAGCCGCTCCCCCGTCACCGGGTGGCGCAGGAACGCCGCCCGGGTCTTCGCCTCGTCGCCGAGGTAGCCGCGGGCCAGGCCGGCACCGGCGATGTACAGGTCGCCGGGGACCCAGGTCGGGCGCGGCCGCAACGCCTCGTCCAGCACGTGGAAGCGCTGGTTCCGCATCGGCCTGCCGTACGGGATGCTCGTCCAGTCCGGGTCCACTCGGGCGATCGGGTACAGGATCGACCAGATGGACGCCTCGGTCGCGCCGCCCAGGCTGCAGACCCGCGCGTTCGGCAGGATCGAGGCGATGGCGCCGGGGAGGGTGACGGAGATCCAGTCGCCGCTCATCATCACCACCCGCAGCGACGGCGGGCCGCCGAGGACCCGCACGTGTTCGACGAACATCTCCATCAGCGCGGGGACGCTGTTCCAGATCGTCACGCGGTGCCGGTTCACCAGTTCCAGCCAGGCGGCCGGTTCGCGCTGCGCCGACGCGTCGGGCAGGATCAGGGCTCCGCCGACCGCGAGCAGGCCGAACACGTCGTAGACCGAGAGGTCGAAGTTGAGCGCGGACAGGGCCAGTACGCGGTCGTGTGCGGTCACGCCGTACCGGTCGTTGATGTCCTGGATCGTGTTGACCGCGCCGGTGTGCTCGATCATCACGCCCTTCGGAACCCCGGTGGAACCCGAGGTGAAGATGACGTAGGCGAGATCGTCAGGCCTGGCCGGGGAAGGCGGCAGGAGGCCGCTCGCACCGGTGTCCTCCGGCTCGGTGTCGACGTGCAGCGCGCGGGTTCCGTCCGGCAGGTCGAGCCCGTCCGCGACCGCCGACCGGGTCAGCACCAGCTCGATACCGGCCGCCTCCATGATCATCCGAAGTCGGCGGCCGGGCGCGGCGGCGTCGACCGGCACGTAGGCGGCCCCGGCCTTGAGGATGCCCAGCGCCGCGACGACCTGCTCCCAACTCTTGTCCATCACGATGCCGACGAGCACGCCAGGGCCCGCGCCGCGGTCGATCAGCCACCGGGCGATCCGGTCGGAGCGGCGGTCCACCTCGCCGTAGCTGAGGGTCCGGGCGGCGGTGATGACGGCGGGCGCGTCCGGCCGGGTCTCGACCTGCCGCAGGAACGCGTCGTGCAGCAGTTCGGAAGGGACGGGGGCGTCCGTGGCGTTGACGGCCTTCCGAATCTCCAGGTCGGCCACCGGCGCGAGCACGGACGGCGGGCGGCTCCACGCCCCCTCGCCGCACAGGTCCCGCACCAGGTCCAGGTAGGCGTCCCACATCCCGTCGACGACACCGTCGGGGAACATCTCCTCCACCACGTCCCAGTTGAGGACCAGTTCCCCGGCCTCCTCCAGGGCCTGGTGGTCGAGCCACACCTGCGGCGTCCGTACCGAGCTGGACGCCAGCCTGCCGGAGGCGCCGAGCGTGGTCAGTGCCGTGAGCGCGCCGCGCTCACCGTCGCCCCGCCCCGAGAAGCCGATCGTGCTGGTGAAGACCACGGGCATGCTCGCCAGGCCGGTCCCGCCCCGGGTGCGGTTGAGCTCGCGCAGCACCTCGACGCCGCTGACGTACCCGTGTTCGAGGTCGGTCAGCAACTGGTTCTGCAACCGCGTGGCGCCTGAGGCGAAGGCCTCGGCGGGGGCGGCGTCGACTTCCAGCAGGGTGGTCGCGCTGAGGTTCCCGATGACCCTGCCGGCGTCCTCGTGCAGCGGCCGCCGGTTGAACGCCAGCAGGTTGAGCGTGAAGCGCGGCGAGGCGCTCCAGGCGCCCAGCACCTGCGCATACGCGGTGCACAGGGCGGCCGAAGGCGAGACGCCCGCCGCGGCGGCGTTGTCCTTGAAGCGCTGCCATGCCCCTGGCTCGATCCGGGCCGTGCGGTGGGTGAATACCGGCCGCAGTGGCGCGGATCCCGGTCGCAGCGGCAGCAGGGGCGCGGGCGGGAGGGCGGCGACCCGTGCCTGCCAGTAGGCGAGCGACTTCTCGCGCAGCGCGGCATCCGTCTCGGCGGCGGCGAGCACGTAGTCGCGGTAGGTGATGGCGGGGGCGGGCGCCACGGGCGTCCCGCAGCGGTAGGCCTGCGCCCACTCCCGGAACAGCAGCCCGGAGCTCCGGCCGTCGATGATCAGCGCGTCGAAATTGAGGTGCAGCCGGGTCGTGCGCGCGTCGAGCAGGGTCGCCCGGACGTCGAACAGCGGCCAGACCTCGGTGTCGAAGACCTGGTCCCGCATCTCCTCGTGGATCTTCGCCAGGCGGCGGGCCCGTTCGGCGTCGTCGCACGTCCGCAGGTCGACCGTGGCGATCTGATAGTCGGGGACCTCGGCGAGCACCCGCTGGTGCCCGTCCCTGGACACGACCGCACGGAGCATGTCGTGCCGGTCGATGAGGTGCCGCAAGGAGGCGGCGAGCCGGTCGAGGTCGGTCTCCTCGAGGTCGATCTCGACGAGGAAGGAGGTGGAGACGTTACCGAGCTCGAAGGCGTCGGTCCGGCCGACCAGGTAGGCCTGCTGGAGGTCGGTGAGCGGGAATGGCTCGTGGCGGGCCGCCGGGTCGGCGACCAGCGTCGCCCCGGGCTCCTCGGTCCGGTCCGCGCCGCCGCCGCGGGCCGCCTGGACGGTCCGCGCGATCTCGGTGACGCTCCGGCCGTCCAGCAGATCGGGCAGCGGAAGGTCAACGCCGAGCCGCCGGGCGAGGGTTTGCCGGATGTCCATCGCGATCAGCGAGTCGACGCCCAGGCTCCGCAGCGACAGGTGCAGGTCGTCGCCGGTGACGGCCGCGCCGCGCGCCCGGCCGACGATGCCGACCACCAGCTCGGCAACGTTCTCGGTCTCCGGTGCGGCGGGCCCCTCCGTTTCGGGCTCGGCGGGCCCGGCCGCGCCGGGCACCGCTTCCAGGCGTACGCCGTCGGCGAGCGCCACGGGCGTGCCGTCGGCGCCGACGAGCCGTACCTGTGCCACCAGCGGCCCGCCGTGAGTCGGTGCCTGATCCCTGCGGGGGCCGCCCGTCCAGAGCCAGTAGCGCTCGCGCTGGAACGGGTATCCGGGCAGCCGCGCGGGCGGCCCGGCGGGCTCGCCGTGCACGCGCGTCCAGTCGATCCGGACGCCTCGGGTGTAGAGCGCGCCGAGGCTGTCGAGGAGCGTGCGCCGGGCGTCTTTCCCCTCGCGCAGCGACGGCAGGAACGCGGTGTGCTCGGTCGTCCGGACCTGGTCGAGAAGCGGCGAGGCGGGCCCGATCTCCACGAAGATCCGGTGTCCGTCCCGCAGCAGCGCGGCGATCTTGTCGGTGAACCGCTCCGGCTCGGCGGCGTCCGCCGGAGTCCGGGCCGCCGCCTTCAGCGCGTCCTCCAGGCTCATCGTGCCCGTGACGCACGCGGCCACCAGCTCGCCGATGCCGTGGCCCACGACGGCGACGGGCTCCACCCCCCACGACCGCCACAGCTCGGCGAGCGCGTACTGGACGGCGAACGGCGAGGGCCGGCCGCCGTGCGCCTCGGCGCACTGATCCAAGGCGCGGCGGAAGACCGGCTCGGCCCCGGCCAGCTCGGCGGCCGCGTGGGCGAACTGCGAGTCCAGGCGGCCGGTGAGGAGAAACACCGGGCCCCGGCTGGTCTCCGGGGTCCGCGCGCCGACGCGGACGCCGGGCGGCGGCGCCTCGTCCTGGCGCGTCCGGGTGAGGAGGTCCCGCAGCTCGGCGCAGGAGGACGCGACGGCGGTGAGCCGGTGCGTGAAGTGCGCCCGCCCGAGGCTCGTGGTCCGGCAGATCGACGCGAGCGGATCGCCGTCGGCGCCGTCGGCGAGCAGGTCGGCGTAGCGCGCGGTGAGCTCGGCCAGTGCGGCCGGTGTCTTGGCCGACAGGGTCAGCAGGCGTGGCCCGTCCTGCTCGGCGGCCCGGACCTCCTCGCCGGGCGGCACCTCTTCGAGGATGACCGGGGCTTCTTCGATGATCACGTGTGCGTTGGTGCCGCTGATGCCTTGCGAGGACACCGCAGCGCGTTTCGGCCCTGACGTCTCGGGCCACGCGGTCTCCTCGGCGACGAGCTCGACCGCGCCCGCCGACCAGTCGACGTGCGGGGTGGGCTCGTCCACGTACAGGGTGGCGGGGAGCCTGCCGTGTCGCATCGACAGCACCGTCTTCATGACCCCGGCGACGCCCGCCGCCGCCTGGGAGTGCCCGATGTTGGGCTTCAGCGAGCCGAGCCGCAGCGGCCGGTCCCGATCACACCCGTAGGCGGCCAGCAGGGCGCGCGCCTCGATCGGGTCGCCGAGCGGGGTGCCGGTGCTGCTCGCCTCCACCACCTGGACGTCACCGGGTGACAGCCGCGCGTCCTTCAGCGCCTGTCCGATGACCCGCTGTTGCGCGGACCCGCTCGGTGCGGTGAAGCCGTTGCTGGCGCCGTCCTGGTTCACCGCGCTGCCGCGCACCACGGCCAGCACGGGGTGGCCCAGCCGTCGCGCGTCCGACAGCCGTTCCACCAGCAGCACGCCCACGCCCTCGGAGAGCCCGCTTCCTTCGGCGCCGGCCGAGAACGGGCGGCACCGGCCGTCCGGCGACAGGCCCCGCATGCGGGTGAACTCGGTGAACAGCTGCGGTGTGGCCATGATCGTCGCGCCGCCCGCCAGCGCCATCGTGCACTCGCCGCGGCGCAGCGACTGGACGGCCAGGTGCAGCGCGACCAGCGAGGACGAGCAGGCCGTCTGCACGGTGATCGCCGGGCCGCGCAGGCCGAGCGTGTAGGAGATCCGGCCGGACGCGGCGCCGCCCACCGACCCGGTCGTCAGGAAGCCCTCGGCCTCCTCGGGCACGTCGCCGCGCCCCAGCCCGTAGTCGTGGCAGGACAGCCCGGCGAACACGCCGGTCTCGGTGTCACGCACCGACTCCGGATCGATCCCGGCGTCCTCGAAGGCCCGCCAGGCGGTCTCGAGCAGCAGCCGTTGCTGCGGGTCCATGGCCAGGGCCTCGCGCGGGCTGATCCCGAAGAAGCCCGCGTCGAAGTCCGCCGCGTCGTAGAGGAAGCCGCCGGAGCCGGTCAGGCTCCGGCCGCCGTTCTCGGGGTCGTGCAGGCCGTCGTCCCAGCCCCGGTCACGGGGGAAGGCGCCGACGCTCTCCCCGCCCGAGGCCAGCAGCCGCCACAGGGCGGCGGGCGAGTCGATCCCGCCCGGATAGCGGCACGCCATGCCGACGATCGCGATCGGCTCCCGGTCATCCTCCTCCAGCTCGCGCAGGCGCTCGCGCGCCTGGTGCAGGTCGAGGGTAAGGCGCTTGAGGTATCCGAGCAGCTTCCCGTCTGATGCTGATTCCATGACGGATCGGTCCTTCGTGGGGGGTCAGGTGAGCTGGCGGTCGATGAAGTCGAGCAGTTCTTCGGCGGTCGCGGCTTCGACGAGCGCCGTCACGTCCGCCTCGATGTCCCGGGAGGCGTCCTGCGGGGCGGCCGGGGCCTCCTCAGGCGGTACGAGTTCGGTGTCCAGGACGGCGACGAGCTCGGGAAGCGTCGGCGCCTCGAACAGCAGGGTGAGGGGGAGCTTGAGGTCCGTCGCCGCGCTGAGGCGGTTGCGGAACTCGACCGAGGTGAGTGAGTCGAACCCGAGCTCGCCGAACGGCCTGTCGTCCGGGATCACCTCGGGCCGGGAGCCCAGCACGGCGGCCATGTGGGTCCGGACCAGGTCGGCCAGGATGCCGGCGCGTTCACCGGCGGCCAGGCCGGACAGCTCGTCCCGCAGCGGCCGGTGCCGCCGGTGTTCGGGGACGTTCCCGGGCCGCCCCGCTCCGGCGGCCGCCACGACCTCGCGAAGGACTGGCGGAAGGTCCGTTCCGAGGTCGCGAAGGATCTCGCGGTCGAGCCGGGCGGGCGCCAGGACGGCGTGCGGTGACGGCAGTGCCGCCTCCAGCAGGGCCAGGCCGTGCTCGGGAGCCATCTCCACGAGCCCGGCCCGGGCGAAGCGGGCGCGGTCGGCGTCGGTGAGGGCGCCGATCATGCCGTCCGGGTCGTCCCACAGCCCCCAGGCCAGCGCGAGGGCGGGCAGGCCCTGCGCGCGGCGGTGCCGGGCGAGCGCGTCGAGGAACGCGTTGGCGGCGGTGTAGCCGCCCTGCCCGGCGCCGCCGAGCGTCCCCGTGATCGAGGAGACCAGGACGAACGCGGTGAGTGGGTGGCTCGCGGTCAGCTCGTGCAGATGCCAGGCCCCGTCGGCCTTGACGCGCATCACCCGGTCGATCTGTTCGGGGGTGAGCGAGGTGATCGGCGCGTCGTCGACCACGCCCGCGGCGTGGATCACGGCGGTCAGCGGGTGCCGGTCGGGGACGGCTTCGATCACCGCGGCGACGGCGTCCCGGTCGGCGACGTCCACGGCCGCGAACCTCACCTCGGTGCCGAGCCCGTTCAGGCCGGCCGCCAGCTCGGCCGCTCCTGGCGCGTCACCGCCGCGGCGTCCGGCCAGCAGGAGCCGTCGTGCGCCGTGTTCGGTGACCAGGTGCCGGGCGATGGCCCGGCCGATGGCGCCGGTCCCGCCGGTGATCAGGACGGTTCCGTCCGGGTCGAGGATCGGCGGGACGGTGAGCACGACCTTGCCGACGTGGGTGCCCTGGCGCAGCAGCCCGAAGGCTTCGGGCGCGCGCCGGACGTCCAGGTCGGTGACGGCGGGCCAGGTGAACACGCCCTCGGCGAACAGCTCGACCGCTCGGTTCAGCAGGCGGGCGAGGTGCTCGGGCGGCAACTGGAGGAGGTTGAATGCCTGGTGGCGCGCACCGGGATGCGCGGTGGCCACCTCGGCGGGATCGCGCGGGTCGGTCCTGCCCAGTTCGACCAGGAGCCCGCCAGGACGCAGCAGCCGCAGCGACTCGTCGACGAGCTCGCCGGTCAGCGAGTTCAGGACCACCGCCATGCGCCGGCCACCCGCCCCGAAGCGTTCGCCGAATCCGGGCTCGCGGGACGAGGCGAGGTGGTCGTCGTCGACGCCGAGGGCACGCAGTGCGGGCCACTTGGCGGGACTCGCGGTCGCGTAGACCTCCGCGCCCAGGTGCCGGGCCAGTTGGACGGCGGCCATGCCGACGCCGCCCGCCCCGGCATGAATCAGGACGGGGTCACCCGCGCTCACGCCCCCCAGCTCGATCAGAGCGTGCAGGGCGGTCAGGTGGGCGACCGGCACGGCGGCGGCCCGGGTGAACGACCAGCCGTCGGGGATCTTGACGAGGGTGCGGTGGTCGGCGTGGGCCACCGTGCCGAACGCGGCGGGGAACAGGCCCATCACCCGGTCGCCGGTGGCCAGGCCGGTGACACCGGGCCCGGTCGCGGTGACCACGCCCGCGCCTTCCAGGCCGAGCGGGCCGGGGTCGCCGGGGTGCATGTCGAGCGCGCCCAGGACGTCGTGGAAGTTGAGCCCGGCGGCGCGGACCGCGATCCGGACCTGGCCGGGGCCGGGTTCGGCGGCGGCCTCGGGGCAGGGCCGGACCGCCAGGGCCGTGAGGGTGCCACGTTCGGGGATGTCCAGCCGCCAGGCGGTCGCGTCCTCGGGGAGCCGGAGCGCGGGATCACCCACTGCGGACACGAGCCGGGGCACCAGGACGGCGCCGCCACGGACCGCCGCCTGGTTCTCGTCCAGCGCCAGTGCCGCGGCCGGAACCTCGGTGGCGTCAGCGGCGAGGTCGACCAGGGCGAACCGGCCCGGGTGTTCGACCTGCGCTGTCCGCACCAGGCCCCAGACCGCCGCCTGCGCGAGGTCCCGGACGGTCTCGCCGGGCCGGACGGCAACGGCCCCACGGGTGACCAGCGCCAGGCGGGTCCCGGCGAGCCGGTCCTCGGCCAGCCAACGGCCGAGCAGATCCCGCGTCCGGTGGGCCGCCTTCCTGGCCGCCGTCGCCGCGTCGGTCCCGTCCTCGCCGACCGGGCAGCTCACGACGGCGTGCTCGGGTGGCTCGGCCGCCGCGAGCAGCGCGTCCAGGTCGAGGGCGTCCCACGAGACCGGCACCTGCCCGGTCGGCGAGCCGGCCGTCGGCTCGGGCAGCGGTTCCCAGCCCAGCGCGAACAGGGAGCCGCGCGCCACGGCGGCGGGATCGGCCGGACGGCCCGCTGCGACCGGACGGAGTTCCACCGACTCGACCAGCCCCGCCGGGTCTCCCGAGGCGTCGAGCAGGGTCAGGGGGAGGCCTCCGTCCACGGCGGGCGCTGCGTGAACCCGCAGCGACGCGCGGCCACCCGCACCGAACAGGGACACTCCGCGCCAGCGCAGCGGCTGCACGCGCTGCCCCTCGCGGCCCAGGGCGTCGGCGATCAGGCCGTGCAGGGACGCGTCGAGCAGGGCGGGGTGCAGGTGGTAAGCCCCGGCGTTCGCGGCCTCCGGCTCGGGCAGGACGGCCTCGGAGAACTGCTCACCGCCGCGTCGCCAGGCGGCCCGCAGCCCCTGGAACACCGGCCCGTGCTCGTACCCCCGCAGGCCGAGGTCGTCGTACATGCGGGCCAGCGGTAGCGGCGTCGCGTCGGCGGGCGGCCAGTCCACGGGGGCCGGGACCGGTGCCGTGGCCGTGTCGGCGCCGAGGGTGCCGGTGGCGTGCTCGATCCACTCCCCGCCGGTCGCCCGGCCCGATATCCGGCAGGTCCGAAGCCCGTCGCGGTCCTCGCCCGCCACCCGGACGCGCAGGTCGACGGCGCCGTCCTCCGGGAGTTCCATGAGCGTGGAGACCGTCAGCTCCTCGACCCGTGCCGTCCCGGCCTTCGCGCCCGCGTGCAGTGCCAGCTCCAGGAACGCGGTGCCTGGCACGACGATCGTCCCCGAGAGGGCGTGGTCGGCCAGCCAAGGATGGGCACGACTCGACAGCCGCCCGGTGAACACCGTCTCGCCGTCGCCGAGATCGACGGCCGCGCCGAGCAGGGGATGGTCGGCCGAGGCCTGGCCGAGGTCGGCCATGCCGGACGGCCCGGGCGTGCCCGTGAGCCAGTAGCGACGACGTTGGAAGGGGTAGGTGGGCAGGTCGACGTGGACGGCGGCCGTTCCGGTGAACCGTTCCCACGCGATGGGCAGGCCCTGGACGTAGGCCTCGGCGGCGGAGGTGAGGAACCGGCGCAGGTCCCCGTCGTCGCGGCGCAGCGAGCCGGTCACGATCCCGTCGACTCCGGCCTCCTCGAGGATCTGGCCGGTGCTGCCGACCAGCACCGGGTGCGGGCTGACCTCGACGAACGTGGTGTGGCCGGACGCGATGAGCGCTTCGACCGCCTCCTGGAAGCGCACGGTGTGCCGCAGGTTCTGGTACCAGTAGGACGCGTCGAGCTCGCCGCCCTCCTGCCAGTCGGCGGTGACCGAGGACATCAGCGCGATCTCGCCGGTGCGCGGCGCCAGCGGCGCCAGCTCGGCCAGGATCTTCTCGCGGATCGGTTCGACCGCCGGGCAGTGCGAGGCGAAGGCCGCCGCGATCACGCGGGCGTTGACGCCCTCGCCCTGGTAGGTGTCGACCAGCTCGGCGATCGCGTCCGGGGCTCCGGCCACGGCGGTGGTGGCCGGTCCGTTGATCGCGGCGATGCTCAGCGTGCCGAGCCGTTCCCGCACCCGCTCCGCAGGCAGCGGGATCACGGCCATCGCCCCCTGGCCCATCAGGTCGACGGCCACGCTGCTGCGCAACGCAATAGCGCGGGCGCCGTCGTCGAGGGAGAGCGCCCCGGCCACGACAGCGGCGGCGATCTCGCCCTGGGAGTGGCCGACCACGGCGTCCGGGACGACCCCAGCCGACCGCCACAGCTCGGCCAGCGACACCATCACGGCCCACAGCGCGGGCTGCACGACGTCGATCCGGTCGAGCAGGGGCGCGCCGTCCAGGACGTCGGCCAGCGACCAGTCGATGTACGGCGCGAGCGCCCGCTCGCACTCGGCCAGGCGGGCGGCGAAGACGGGGTTCTCGGCGGCGAGCGCCGATGCCATGCCCCGCCACTGGCCGCCCTGTCCGGGAAAGACCAGAACGGTCCGGCCGGGCTCGCCGGCGCGGCCGGTGACGACACCGGGGGCCTCCTCGGCGCGGGCCAGTGCGTCCAGGGCCCGATCGGCCTCCTGCCGGTCACGGGCGATCACTACGGCGCGCTCGTCGAGGGAGGTCCTGGCGGTCAGGGCCGGTGCCGCGCCGACCGGGTCGAGCGGCTCGGCGGTCAGCATCCGGGCCTGCTCCCGCAGCGCGTCCGGTGTCCGGGCCGACAGGACGATCGGCACCACGGGCGGCCGCACCGGCTCTTGCGCGGGTTCGGCCTCGGCAGGCGGCTCCGCCAGGATCACGTGCGCGTTGGTGCCGCTGATCCCGAACGAGGAGACGCCGCCGCGCCGGGGCCCGCCGGTGTCCGGCCAGGGACGGGCCTGGTCGAGCAGGGCCACCGACCCGGCCGACCAGTCCACGTGCGGGGACGGCTCGTCGGCGTGCAGCGTGGCGGGCAGCGTCGCGTTCCGGATGGCCTGGACCATCTTGATGACGCCGCCGACGCCGGCCGCCGCCTGCGCATGTCCGATGTTGGATTTGAGGGACCCCAGCCACAGCGGCCGGTCCCGATCGCGCCCGTAGACGGCCAGCAGGGCGTTGGCCTCGATCGGGTCGCCGAGTGCGGTGCCGGTCCCGTGCGCCTCCACGGCGTCGACCTGCTGCGGCGCGAGCCCGGCATCGGCAAGGGCGTCCTCGATGACGCGCTGTTGGGCGACGCCGCTCGGCGCGGACAGCCCGTTGGAGGCGCCGTCGGAGTTGACGGCGCTTCCGGCGATGACCGCCAGCACGGGGTGGCCGTGGCGGCGGGCGTCCGAGAGCCGTTCGATCACGAGCATGCCCGCGCCCTCGCCCCACCCGGTGCCGTCCGCCTGGGCGGAGAAGGCCTTGCAGCGGCCGTCGGCGGCCAGCACCCGCTGGCGGGAGAGCTCCACGAACATGCCGGGGGTCGCCATGACCGTGACCCCGCCGGCCAGGGCGAGCGAGCATTCTCCGGTCCGCACCGACCGCACCGCCTGGTGCACCGCGACCAGCGAGGCCGAGCACGCGGTGTCCACGGTCAGCGCGGGCCCGTTCAGGCCGAGGACATAGGCGATCCGTCCGGAGATAACGCTCGCGCTGGTGCCGGTCAGCAGGTGTCCTGCGACGCCGTGCCCGGCCGCCTCCATGCTCGGCCCGTAGCCGGAGTGCATCGCCCCGGCGAACACGCCGGTCCGGCTGCCCTCCAGTGTCGCGGGGTCGATCCCGGCGCGCTCCAGCGCCTCCCACGTGACTTCCAGCAGGAGCCGTTGCTGCGGGTCCATGGCGAGGGCTTCACGCGGGCTGATCCCGAAGAACTCCGCGTCGAACTCCGTCACGTCCCGCACGAAGCCGCCCTGACGGACGTAGGACGTCCCGATCCGTTCCGGCTCCGGGTGACGGAGCGTCGCCAGGTCCCAGCCGCGGTCGTCGGGGAAGTCGCCGATGGCGTCCGTTCCGGTGTCGACCAGGTTCCACAGATCATCGGGCGAGCGCACTCCGCCGGGGAACCGGCAGGCCATGCCGACGATGACCACGGGGTCGTCATCGTCGGCCCGCTCCCGCACGACCGCCGGGGAACCACCAGTGGACGCGCCCGCCTTCAGCTCACCGATCGCGGCGGCCAGGGCGGCCGGGCTCGGGTGGTCGTACAGGACGGTGCTCTCCAGGTTCAGCCCCGTCGCGGTCGACAGCCGGTTGCGCAGTTCGAGCGTCATGGCCGAGTCCAGGCCCATCTCCCGGAACGTCCGGCCGGGCCGGACGTCGCCGGCCGACCCGGCGCCCAGCACGACCGCCGTGAGGCTCCGGACCAGCTCCAGCACCGGTCTCCGGTCCACGACCACGGCCGGAGCCGGGTTCGCGTCAGGCACCTGCTCGGTGCCCCCGGGCATCCCGGACGGCCAGCAGGAGCGACGCTGGAACGGGTAGGTCGGCAGGTCGGCCAGCGGCGCCGAACCGGGCAGCAGCGCGGCCCAGTCCACCGCGACGCCGCGCACGAAGGCCTCGGCCGCCGCCGTGAGGAACCGGCGACGGTCCCCGTGGCCGCGCCGGAGCGTGCTCAGCGCGGCGCCGTCCCCGCCGTACACGTCAATTGCCTGCCGGATGCCCATCGCCAGCACCGGATGTGGGCTGACCTCCAGGAACGTCGAGTGGCCCGAGTTCAGCAGTTCCTCGACGGCCGGTCCGAACCGCACCGGCTCGCGCAGGTTGCGGAACCAGTACCTGGGGTCCAGTTCGGCGGTGTCGATCGGTTCCGCGGTGACGGTCGAGTAGAACGGCACGCCGGTGGAGCGCGGGGCGATCCCGGCGAAGGCGGTGAGCAGTTCCTCCCGCAGTTCCTCGACAGCCGCGCTGTGCGAGGCGTAGTCGATCGGAACCCGCCGAGTCCGCACCTCCTGCCCGTAGTGGGCGGCCAGCGCGTCGAGCGCGGCGACCGGCCCCGCGACCACCGTGTGCGCGGGGCCGTTGACCGCCGCGATCGACAGCGAAGCCGCCCCCACGGTGAGGTCCCGCCCCACCCGTTCGGCTGGAAGTTCCACCGCCAGCAACCCGCCACGACCCGCGATCCGGTTCAGCACCCGGCTGCGCAGGGCCACGATCCGCGCGCCGTCCTGGAGCGACAGGGCGCCCACGGCGGTGGCGGCGGCGATCTCGCCCTGCGAGTGGGCCACCACGGCGGCGGGCTCCACCCCGGCCGAGCGCCACAGCGCGGCCAGCGACACCATCACCGCCCACAACGCGGGCTGGATCACCTCGTCGCCCTCCAGCGGCGGCGCACCGGGGACACCGCGCAGGACATCGATCAGCGACCAGTCCACGTACGGGCGCAGCGCGTCGGCGCATTCGCCGATCCGATCGGCGAAGACCGCGGAGGTCTCGATCAGCTCCGCTGCCATGCCCGCCCACTGCGAGCCCTGGCCGGGGAAGACGAAGACCGGCCGGACCGGCGGCCCCTCGTGACGGCCCTCCACCACGGCCGCCGACGGCTGCCCGGCCGACCGTGCCTCCAGTTCGGCGAGGAAGCCGTCCCGGTCGTCCGCGACGACGACGGAGCGGTGTTCGAACGTGGTGCGGGTGACGGCCAGCGACCGTCCCACCGAGGCCACCCCGAGCTCCGGGCGCGCCTCCACATGAGCGCGCAGCCGTTCGGCCTGGTCACGCAGCCCGGGTTCGTCACGCCCTGACAGGACCCAGGGCAGCGCCCCAGCCTCGCCTTCGCCGACGACACGTTCCGCGCCCTGCCGGTTCGAGAGGCTGTGCCAGTCCGAAAGGATGATGTGGCAGTTGGTACCGCCGATCCCGAACGAGCTGACCCCCGCGACCAGCGGCCCCTCCGGCGAAGGCCAAGACCGGGTCTCGGTGTTCACCCGCAGATGCAGTTCGTCGAGGGGGATCCGCTCACCGGGCCCGGAGTGGTTCAGGCTGGGAACGAGTTCGCGCTCGCTGAGGCACAGAACGGCCTTGATGAACCCGGCGATCCCGGCCGCGCCCTCCAGATGACCGATGTTCGTCTTCACCGACCCGACCAGGAGCGGGGCGTCCTTCGTGCGGGCCGAGCCCAACGTCGCACCAAGCGCGGCGGCCTCGATCGGGTCGCCGATCCGCGTCCCTGACCCGTGCAACTCGACGTACTGGACTTCGCCCGGCTCGACGCCCGCGTCGGCACAGGCGGCGAGGAGCACCCGCTCCTGCGACGCACGGCCCGGCGTCGGCAGCGTCTCGGTCGCACCGTCGTTGTTCAGAGCACTGCCGCGGATGACGGCATGGATGCGGTCGCCGTCCCGGACGGCGGCTTCCAGGAGCTTGAGGACGACGACCCCGCCGCCCTCGCCCCGGACGTAGCCGTTCGCGCGAGCGTCGAAGGTGAAGCAGCGCCCGTCCGCCGACAGCGTCCCGGCCCGTTCCAGGGCCAGGGTGCTCTCCGGCGCGAGGATCAGGTTCACACCGCCGGCCAGAGCCAGGTCGGACTCACCACCCCGCAGACTCGCACACGCCAGGTGCACGGCGGCCAGCGACGACGACTGCCCGGTGTCCACCACCAGACTCGGACCGTTCAGGCCCAGCGTGTAGGAGATCCGGTTGGCGATCACACCACGCTGCAACCCGGTCAGCGCGTGCCCGGTCACCGCGTCGGGGCCCAGGCCGTGCAGCAGCGTCGCGTAGTCGTCGGCGATCACCCCAAGGAACACGCCCGTCCGGCTGCCCTCAAGGCCGCCCGGCAGGGTCCTGGCCTCCTCGAGGGCCTCCCAGGCCAGCTCAAGGGCCAGCCGCTGCTGCGGGTCCATGGCCACGGCCTCACGTCGCGAGATACCGAAGAACTCGGGATCGAACCCGTCCACCCGATCGAGGAACCCGCCGCGCGCCGGACCCCGGCCGCCACGTCGATCGGTGATCGCGTCACCGCCGCCACGCAGCAGCCGCCAGAACGCGCCCGGCCCGTCCACCCGCGGAAACCGGCAGCCGATCCCGACGACCGCGACCGCGCGTGCGGGGACATCACGCACGCCATGACCAGCAATGTCCATCATCGATGCACCCCGTAGTGAACCCAGATCGTCAGACAACAGATGACCAAAGAGGCTTGGCAGGTTGGGAAGTCGGCGGGCCTGCGACAACTCCCGCATTGCCCAAGCCGCCTGACCGAGCGTCAGAGACGTCAGGTATTTCTGCCTTGACCTTCCTGAAAATCCCTCGTCCTTTGCCGGCTACCAGCCGCGGCCGACTGCTTTCTCTCCCTGGGTCAACCGTGCCCGGCCTCCCACGCCGGCCGCCACCCAGACGGGCTGGTGACAAGTGGCAAGTGACAACCACTCACCGACGGAGGGAACGAAGACGAGCACGGCAGCGGCGCCCGAGCCGAATGGCCGCGCTGGGCGCGGAGATCCGCACCGTTGCACACGTTCCGGACGCCGCACAGCCGGTCCTGCCCCGTAGGCACGGACCGGCTGTGCGGCGTCCGGGGAGCCGGATCAGACCAGCTCGGACCGGGTGTCCTCGCGCACGGCGGGCACGGGAGCACTGGGGTGCACCTCGCGCTCGATCCGCGGCATGATCGTCGGGACGTAGATCCGCTGAATGGCCTCGCCCTCGTCGTGGGCGTCCCAGTGCTCGCGGCTGGCCCAGCGCTCGACCAGGACGAACCGGCCGGGATCGTCCTGCGAGTGGTACGCCTCCCAGCTGACGCAGCCGTCCTCGGCCAGGCAGATCGGGCGCATCCGGGCCAGGGCGTCGGCGACGGTGGCGACCTCGTCGGCCTCGGGGACCCGGATGATGACGATCAGGTCGAACATCACTGCTCCTCATTGGTGTTGGAGATGGGGTGCGCCGCGGCGGCGCGGGCGAGTGCGGGCAGCCACTCGCTGACGGGGGTGAACTCATAGCCGAGCGAGGCCGCCCGGTCGGTGGACATGGCGAAGTCGGCAGGGCAGGAGAAGGGCGACAGGTCGGGGTCGCCGGCCGGGTCCTCCTTCTCGATCACCTTGGCACTCAGCCCGGTCGCGCCCTCCACCGAGGCACAGATGTCATAGACGTCGGCGGGGTCGGGGGAGGCCGCGTTGACCACGCCGGTGACCTCCGAGACGGCTGCCCAGGCGAGGAAGCCGGCGGCGTCCTGGGCCTGCACCAGGGAGGTCCGGCCGGGCCGGGCGTGGGCGATGACGGGCCGCCCCTGGCGGATCCGGTCGAGGTGGAAGCGGTAGCGCCCGGTGAAGTCCCCGTCGGCGGCCAGGACGTGCGCCAGCCGGGCCGTCACCACCGGCACCTGCGCGTGACGGGTCATCGCGGCCTCGGCCTGACGCTTGCCCTCACCGTAGTTGGCTCCCAGGTACTCGGGGTCGTCCCACGGCAGCCCGGCGTCGTAGTCGTACCGGGCCGGGTCGAGTTCGGCCTCGCGGGCGCGGGCGCTCAGCGACGGCGCGGGGATCCGCCAGCGGAAGGTGTCCGTGTTGTACACCTCGATGGTACTGGTCAGGACGATCTTGCCGGCCCGGTCGCCGAACGCCTCACAGGCGGCGAGGGCGGCCCCGGGGGTGTAGCACATCTGGTGCACCACGGCATCGAACCGTTCCCCAGCGACCGCGGCGGCCAGCTCGTCGGCACGGGTCGCGTCCGCGCGCAGCCGTCGCACGGACGAGCCGAAGGGGTCGGGGGTCTGCCCCCGCGTGATGACGGTGACGTGGTGGCCCTGGGCGAGCAGCTGGTGCACCAGCAGTTTGCCGAAGTACCGGGTTCCGCCGATGACGCAGATGTCGGCCATCAGATGCTTCCTCATCTCTGGGGTTTACGTGTGCGGTTCCGCTGGACGGGGCGGTGTCCCTCGCCCGGGGGGAGGCCGGTGGCCTCGTGGCACCGGACCGGGCCGGTGCAGGCCGCAGGCCGGGCCAGGGCGGCCCGCTCGGTGCCGTGCTGCGGGGGGAGGTCCTGAACGGTCCAGCAGGCTGGTTCGAGCGGGTCCTGGCCGGGCAGGCGGACCGCTACCGTGCCCAGCCGGGTGGGGCTCACCGAGAGCCTGTGCGCCGCGGTGGTCGGGGGCAGCCCTGCGGCCTTCAGCAGGGCCTCCTTCCGGGTCCAGGCGCGGACGAACGCCTCGCCGCGCTCCGGTACCGGGAGCCGGTTCACCGCCTGTTGTTCGTCCGGGGCGAGACAGCGCCGCACCAGCCCGGCGGTGTCGAACTCGCGGACGTGTTCCAGATCGACGCCGATCGGGTCGTCGACCGCGAGGCCGAGCATCCAACGGTCGGCCGAGCGGGCGAGGCTGACGAAGACCGGAGTGCCGCAGACGGTGCGGACGTGGGGCCGGTACCACTCGCCGCTCCGGTCGGCCGGGCCGGGCCGGGCCTGCCGCAGGGCCTCCGCCGGCACGCCCAGGTACGCGGCGAGGATCCGCCGCGCGGCCGCCCGTGCGGCGGCGAACCGCGAACGGTCGGTCTGCCGGGTGAGCCGCAGGCACCAGAACCGCTCGTCCGCCGAGAGCAGAGCCATGTCCCGGTCCGGGGCCGCGGCGTCCGCGTCACCGAACCACACGTGGGCTTCCCCGCGGGGCGGGAGAACGTATGCCGGGTTCACGAGGGCCGCCCTTCTGCCTGACCTTCTGACTGTTCTGGCCGGCTCACTGTCAGGCGAGTTGATCGACGATCTCCAACACCGGCTCGGGACGCTCCCGGGGGGCCGTCCGGTTCGCGCCGGCGAGGCTGAACACCGCACAGCCGGCGGCGACGGCGGCGACCACGTACCAGTTCAGGCCGGGGATGCCCGTGGTGCGGGCGAGGTCGTAGAGCGAACCGGCGGCCAGCGTACCGACCATGTTCCCGAAGCTGCGGAAGAAGTGCATCGAACCCATGGCGCGGGACAGGCGCTCGCGCGGGATCCGCCTGGCGACCCACAGGTCGAAGGACGGGGTGAACAGGATGTCGCCGAGGACCACCACGAAGCAGCCGGCGGCCACCCAGACGACCGTGCGGCCGGCGCCGAACAGCAGGTAGGCCAGGGCCATCGCGGCGAAGCCGACGGCCATGACCTGGCCGGGCCGCAGATACGTGTTCAGCAGCCGCAGCACCGGGAACTGCAGGAGCAGCAGGGTGGTCCCGGTGATCCAGAACGGCATCGAGGTCGGCATGCCGTGGACGTACTCGTGCATGTGCAGCGAGATGCCCACCAGGAAGCTGGAGGACAGCAGCCAGAACACGCTCGACAGGACGAAGTACCGTGCACCTTCGCCGACCCGCAGTTGCCCGAGCACCGCCAGGCTGAACAGCGGTGGCCTGCCGGACCGTTCGGCGCCGACCTGCGCCGACGGCGCGTCGGCGGGGATGACGACGACGGCAGCCGCGCAGTAGACGGCGAAGAGGGCGAAGACCGCCGAGAACACGATCCGCAGGTCGACGCCGGCGAACAGGCCGCCGGCCAGGGCACCGCCGATGGTGCCGAGCTGGCAGGACATCTGGAAGGTGGCGAAGGCCTTCTGCCGGTCCGCCTCGGGCAGGGTGGACAGGATGTTCTTCAGGCCGGGGAAGGACATGCCGGAGCCGAAGCCGATGAAGAAGGCCAGCACGCCGTAGAGCGCGACCCCGTGCACGAATCCCATGCCCCAGAGCGAGAGCGCCTCCAGCGCGATGCCGGTGATGATCCCGCGGCGGATCCCGAGCCGGTCCGAGACACCCTCGTAGCAGAAGGTCGAGGCCAGCCGGCCGACATAGGTCAGGAACATCACGAACCCGGCCCAGAAGCCGCTGTAGGCGACGCCCAGGTTCGACACCAGGAGGGGGAAGTAGATGAAGTTGCCGACGTACGACAAGCCGATGCCGAGGTTGATGCCCCACAGGGTCCGCCTCAGTTGGGTGTTCACAGGACGACCTTTCCTTCCGAGGCCGAGCGGCGCAGCGCACGGATCTCAGCTGCGACGGCCCGGCGGTCGATCGGGACGCCGTTGACGACGGTGGCGTCCGGCAGCGTGGCGAGCGGGGTGTCGGGGGTCTGGGCGGTGAAGAGGTTGAAGGTCGCCGGGCTGCCGACGGCAAGCGGGTGGGCGGTGGCGTCTCGGCCAGCCAGCTCCTGGAAGAAGCGCCAGTTCGCGACCGTCGCGGCCTCCCGCAGCCCGTCGCGCAGCGCCGCCGGGATCGGTCCCTCGCCGGCCAGCAGGTCCAACTCGCCCAGCAGGCTGTAGCCGTGGAAGGCCCCGGTGTTGCCGCAGTCGGTGCCGACCAGCAGGCGGCCGCGCCGCAGCGCCGCGAGGTTGTTCAGGCGCATGGTGCGCAGCGCGGCGGTCCGGGTGTCCTGGCACTCGTACCGGATGCCGAACGGCTCCTCGACCCCCGAGACGAAGTCGAGGTTGGCGCTGTCCTGGGTCTCCAGGAAGCCGGGGCGTCCGTACTCGCGCAGGAACTCCTCGCGTGCCATGACCATCGGGCGCAGGCCACTCAGGGTGGAGACGAACCGGGCGTCCGCGAGCTCGCGCCAGTCCTCCTCGGTGAGCTCGAAGTCCCTTACCGGGTGGGCGAACAGACGGAAGCCGAGCCGGTAGGCGTGGCGCACCTCCTCCCGGGTGTTGCAGTCGAGCACGGCCGGGACGTTCTCCGCCCGGGTGATCCTGGCGGTGTGTTCGAGCACCTTGGGCGAGAGCCGGGAGAAGCGGACCGCCATCTCGGGCTGCTCGGTGCCGTCGGTGAACATCACCTTGAGGAAGGTGCCGCCGCGCTCGCGGTTGGCGTGCAGGACGGAGGCGAGGTCCTCCTCGACGCCGAGCAGGAACACCGGGGAGGGGAACTCGACGCCGTGGCCGGTACGCCCGGCACTGTCGCGGGTGGCGGTCGCGGCGTAGCCGCAGTGGACCAACTCCGGGTAGGGGAAGGCGGATTCGGCTTTGCCCTGCTCCCAGCGGGCCTTGACCAGCGGATACCCGAACAGGTCGGCGACATGGGTGACGCCGTGGTACAGGTACTGCAGGGCGGACACCCGCGGGTCGTCCAGCGAGTCGTCGAAGTTGGCCGGCAGGGCGAGGTGGGCGTGGGCCTCGACGTAGCCGGGCCAGAGCTCGGACGGGCTCTGCTCCCCGGTGGCGGCGGACACCGGCTCGATCCGAGCGAAGACGCCTTCCTCGATGTCCACGTCGTAGAGCAGGCCGGGTTCCAGGCTGGGGATCGCCACCCGGCCGTACGTCTGCCTGCCGGTCATCGCGCCACCTTGACCGAGACCTCGACGCCGATCAGGTCCAGCGCCGCCTCAGCCCGCCCGGAGGCCTCGTCGCGGCCGGCGCCGGTGAAGACGAGGTGGCCCAGCCAGTCGAAGTTGCTCCGGGACAGCTTGGAGACCTGGCGGCCCGGCTCGCGGTAGCTCAGGGCGTCGACGTAACCGGGCTGCTCCGTCAGCCGCGAGAAGTCGATGGACTTCAGCTCACCCTCGACCGGCGAACCGAACCAGCGGCCGGTGGCCGTGAGTTCACCCGGGAAGGGCAGCTCGGGGGTCTCACCGAGCGCCTGCCGGATCACTTCGAGGTACGGGTCGACGCCGCTGGAGATCTTCATCAGGCTGGGCACGATGCCGCCGACGAGGCGCCCGTTGACCTCGCAGAGCACCGGTCCTTCGCTGCTCAGGATGTACTCGGCGTGGATGAAGCCGAAGTCGATGCCCAGGCCGCCGAGCACCTTCTCGTTCATGGCGAACAGCTCCTCCTCCAGCGGGTGGCCGTGGAAGTAGGTCGCGCCCATCTCGATGAAGTACGGGAAGCCGCTCAGGGTGCGGTCGGTGATGCCGAGGTTCACGATCCGGCCGTCCGCGAGCACGCACGCCTCGACCGAGACCAGCTCGCCGGTGACGAACTCCTCGACCAGGATGTCCGGGATCCGGGTGACTCCTCGCCCGTAGTCGTCGACCTCGGCGAGGTCGACGAGGTAGTCCTGGAGCTCCTGCTCGTCACTCAGGTGCAGCACGTGCAGGCTGGCCGTGCCGTCCGAGGGCTTGACCACGCAGGGGAAGCCCACCTTGCGGATCGCGGCCTCGATCTCGGCCGGGTCCTGGACGTGCGCGAAACGCGGCTGCCGGACCTCGGAGTTGTGCTCGAGCGTCAGCCGGGTGCGGTGCTTGTGGCGGGCGTTGAGCGCGCCCTCCACGCTCATGCCGGGTAGACCGAGGGCGCGGGCCACCGAGGCGGCGTGCACGGTGTGGTACTCGCTGTAGGTCGTCACGCCGTGCACCGGGTTGGCCGCGTGGATCTCCTTGACCAGCAGCTCCAGGGCGTCGACCGAGAAGGCCGTCTCGCTCTTCACCACGTGGCAGTTGGGGTGTGCGTAGGCGTTCTCGGCCAGCGGCGAGGCGTTGAGGTAGAAGTCCGGGTCGGCTGAGATCAGCGTGACCTCGTGGCCCAGCTCCAGGGCGTTGGCGATCCCGGCGATGCCGTTGGGGTTGCACTCCACCATCACGATGTGCATGGGAGATCCTTATCTAGGGCCCGCCAAGTCCCATGACCTGCAGCGGGGTTGGATGAATGTCGGTCAGTTGCCGCGCAGCGCGGACACGACGGCGGGCAGAGCCAGGCCGAGCTGGCCCATCACCTCGTGGTGGTCGCCGCCCTGGGTGGGCCAGCCATGGCCGGCGTTGACCCCGCGGACCTCGCGGCCGGGCATCAGCAGGGCGAGCGCCTCGGCGACGCCACCCTCCGCGCGGTGTTCCTCGACCACCACGAAGCGGTCATGGCGGGCGGCCAACTCGGCGGCAGACGCGGTGAGATGGGCGTGGTCGAGGTAGGTCAGATGGGCGTGCGAGGCCTCCGGGTGCAGCTGCCGAGCCTCCAGGGCGAGACGGGTACCCTCCTCCCCGACCGAGACCAGGCAGGTGGCCGCCGGATCGGCGCGGTGCTCCCAGGTGACCGTCGGCGGCTGCGCACCGTCCCAGGGCAGGCTCCGGTAGGCGGCGTTGCGGCCGGTCCGGATGTAGTGCGGCCGCCCTGAGGCGACGGCGGCACGGACCACGGCCCTGGTCTCGGCCTCGCCGTAGGGTGCGGCGATGGTCACCCCGGGGATCGAGCGGAGCACCGCGAGGTCCTCCAGGCAGTGGTGTGTGGTGCCGAACCAGGCGCCGGACACCCCGGCGTACGGCGCCACCACCGTGACCCCGGCGGCCAGGTAGCCCAGGGTGAGCTTGAGGCTCTCGGCGGCGCGGAGCGCGGCGAACGGCGCGAAGGTGGAGACGAAGGGCTTGTAGCCGGCCACCGCCAGCCCGGCCGCCATGTCGACCATCGCGCCCTCGGCGATGCCGAGGTTGAAGAAGCGGTCGGGGTGGGCGACCTGGAACGGGTGGCCCTTGCCGCCGAGGTCGGCCTCCAGGCAGACGATGGCGGGGTCGTCCGCGCCCAGCCGGGCGAGTTCGTCCCGGTAGGCGTCGCGACCGGAGAGGGTCGCTGCGGTCGCTGCGGTCATCGGATCATCCGCTTCCACTTGGCGGCGCGCGTCGCGTCGATGGTGACGTAGTGGGAGCCGGCCTTCCCCTCGACGGCGGGGACGCCCTTGCCCTTGACGGTGTCGGCGATCACGGCGAGCGGCTTGCGGGCATCGCCGCGGTCCCCGGCGAACACGGCGGTCAGCGCGGTCAGGTCGTGTCCGTCCACCTCGGCCGTCTCGAAGCCGAAGGCGGCGAAGCGCTCGGCGAGGTTCGGCAGCGGCGAGATGTCCTGCACCAGGCCGTCGTTCTGGCCGCCGTTGCGGTCGACCACCAGCACGAAGTTGCCCAACTGCCGGGCCGCCGCGACCTGGCAGGTCTCCCAGACCAGGCCCTCCTGCAACTCGCCGTCGCCGGCGACGGCGATGCCCAGGCCGGGCTGCCCGCCGAGTCGGCGGGCCAGCGCCCAGCCAGCGGCGTACGGGACGCCGTGGCCGAGGCTGCCGGTGGGGAAGCGCACGCCGGGCACCTTGGGGCCCGGGTGCCCGGTGTACGGGTGGCCGAGCTGCCCGTACACCGGGGCCGGGTTCTCCGGCAGGACACCGCTGACGTGCAGCGCGGCGTAGAGGCCGGCGGCGGCGTGGCCCTTGCTGAGGACCACTTCGGTGCCGTCGCAGAGCGAGGCGCGGTGCAGTGCGGCGATCAGGATGTCGAGCACCGAGAGACTGCCGCCGAGGTGGCAGCCGCGCGGGCTCGCGGCCATGTCGATGACCAGCTTCCTGGCCTCCACCGCGCGCCGGCGCAGATCGACCGGCGCGTCGAGCAGGGCGGTCATGCCCGGTTCCCTTCCGTCAGGGCGAACCAGCGGTCGACGGCGTCGGCGAGGACGCCGCGCGCGATCCGGTGGTCGGCGGCGGTGATGTGCTCGACGTCGGTGTGGTCGAGCGCGGAGTCGCCCGGTCCGTAGGCCACCATCGGGACGCCGCGCCAGGTGGTGGCGAGGGTGTTCATGTCCGAGGTGCCCTTCTTGACGACGTAGGTCGGCTTGATGCCGGCCTGGCCGAAGGCCCGGGTGAACGCCTTGACCAGGGAGGTGGCACGGCCGCCGGCATGGCCGGGGGTGGCCCGCAGGACCTCGATCTCGACCCCCTGCCCGGCGTGGCCGAGCGCGGCCGCGCGCAGTGCGTCCGGGTCAGCCGACGGCGGGACGCGGAAGTTGAGGATCCCGGTCGCCCGGTGGCTCTCCCTGGCCGACTCGCACCGGACGTCGATCACCGCACTGAGCGCCTCCGGGGCCTCCTTCAACACCGAGGTCCGGATGTCATCCAGGACCCGGATCAGTGCGTCCGGAGCGGAGACCGCGTCCATGCCGGCCGAGTGGCCGCTGCCGACCGAGGCTGTGACCTCCAGCTTGAAGAGTCCGAAGTACCCGAGGGTCAACTTCCGCGCTCCGCTCGGCTCCCCGATCACCACCGCGTCCGCCGGGTAGTGGTCGCGGGCGTGGAAGGCACCCTTGGACGAGGAGATCTCCTCCTCCACCGCACCCACCACGCGCAGCTGGCCGTCGGCGGGGATCTCGGCGCCGGCGAGCACCTCCAGGAAGGCCACCAGGCTGCCCTTGGCGTCCACGCTGCCGCGACCGTGCAGTTCGCCGTCGCGCCACTCGACTGGCCACCGGTGCGGGACGGTGTCCAGGTGACCGAGCAGCAGCAGGCGGCGCGCACCATCGCCCCGGGTGGCGACGAGGTTGCCGGCCTCGTCGATCCGGGCGTCGATGCCGCGCTCGGCACACCAGCCGAGCAGGTAGCCGGCGAGCTCGTGCTCGTCGCCGGACACCGAGGGCACGCCGACCGCCCGGCTGAGCAGGGTCAGATCGGCCTCCGGCTCGCGGGTGCGCCAGAAGCGGGTCCAGCCGGCCGGGTCCGCCATGGTGTGGGGACCGGTGATGGCGACGTCGGCGGCGCCGGCCAGGGCCAGTTCGGCGGCCCGGACCTTCTGCCGCATCCGGCCGCCGGCGTACTGCGCGGCCTCGCCGGGGTGCGCGTGCCGAAGCGTCGACGTGGGGTTCGACGGATCGGTGAGCAGTCCGGCGGTGCCGGTGACCAGCCGCAGGTGGTCCGCCTCCAGTGCGTTGGACAGCGCGGCCGCCAGCACGTCGGCGTCGACGTTGAGCGGCGTGCCGCCGTCCCGGTCACGGACGGGGGGCGAGAGGCAGACCACGTCGTACGCGTCGAGCAGGGCGTTCAGCCGTACGGTGTCGACCTCCTCGGGCACTCCCGCCCGGTGGTCGCGGACCACGGTGGCCTTGCCGCTGGCGGAGACCGCCTTGAGCGGCCGGTTGGCCCGGCCGCTGACCAGGCCGCCGCGCGCGGCGACCGCCGTGAAGGCGGTCAGGCCGTGCGCCCGCAGGCCCGCCTCGACCGCGGGCAGGGTGACCCGCTCGTACGCGTCGACCAGGTGCGTCATCTCCTCGGGCGGGCAGTAGCGCACCGAGTCGCCGTTGGGCAGGCGCAGTTCCGGCATCGGGCGGCCGATCGAGCGGTAGTGCCGCTCGATGCCGACCGCACCGCCGGCCACCAGCAGGACGCGCGCGCCCCGCCGGACCAGCTGCGCCAGCTCGGCGTGGACGTCTCCCCGGTCGAGGGTGGCGCTGCCGACCTTGACGACGTACAGCGGCTTCACGGCGACACCGCCGTCCTGGGCAGGCCCGCGCTCTCCTCGAACCCGCTGACCAGGTTCATCGCCTGGATCGCCTGACCGGCCGCGCCCTTGATGAGGTTGTCGAGCGCGGTCACGGCGACGCACTGGTCGTCCTTGACGGCGATCGCGACCTCGGCGACGTTCGAGCCGTTGACGGCCTTCAGCATCGGGAAGTCCTGCGGAGCCTTCGGGGCGGGCCGGACCCGGACGAACGGCTTGCCCACGTACGCCTTGGCGAACGCCCGCTTGACGTCCAACGCGGCGGTGCCGGGCCGGAGCCTGGTGTAGGCGGTGACCATGATGCCGCGCGGCACGTCCAGGCTGTGCGTGGAGAAGCGCAGCTCCGGCGCGGTTCCGGTGAACTCGGCCAGGGCCTGGCGGATCTCCGGTGTGTGCCGGTGGCCGTGCAGCTTGTGGACCCGGAAATTGCCGGCCCGCTCGGCGGGTTGCTCACTGCCACCGCGCCCGCCGCCGCTGGAGCCGGTCTTGGCGTCCACCACCACCTGGGGCAGCACCAGTGACTCGGCGAACAGCGGGTAGAGGGCGTAGATGGTGGCGACGGCCATGCAGCCCGGCAGGTTGATGAACCGGGCGTCCGGTACGGTCGGCGACAACTCCGGGACGTAGTAGGCGAATTCCTCGTCGGCCGGGTGAGCGGCGGTCTTCGGGTAGTACTCCTGGACCTCCTGCGGGTCCCGCAGCCGGAAGTCCCCGGCCAGGTTCAGCACCCGCTTGGCCCGCTCGGCCAGCAGCGGCAGCCGGGCCGGCAGGGTGCCGGTGGGCAGGCAGCCGAAGACGACGTCCACCTCCTCGAGCTCGGCCAGCGGGCGGAACCTGAGGCCGGCCGCCCCCGGGTGGTTGCGCAGCCAGGGGTGAACGGCCCCCACCGGTGTCCCGGCGCTGCGCTCGGCGGACAGGAAGGCCAGCTCCACCTGCGGGTGGTCCAGCAGCAGCCGGATCACCTCGCCGCCGGTGTAGCCACTCGCCCCGGCGACCGCGACACGGATCCTGTCAGCCAAGGCGGGCCGCCTTCTCGTACGGGCGGCGGTACTCGTTGGCCTCAACCAGCTTGCGGATCGCGTCGGGGCGGCGGGCCACCTTGGCGAAGGCGTCGGCGTAGCGCAGCGCCCGCTCGTACTCGACGGGCGCCCGCAGCTCGCGGCAGAGCACCAGGGTGGAGTCCAGCATGCCCTGGGTGACCGGGAAGTCCTCCGGCCGGTGGTCGCGCACGGCACCGGGGTTGAGGATGAACGGGTAGCCGTTTCCGAAGCCGGCGCGGTGCCGGAAGGGCAGGTGGCAGGGGATCGGGGTGTTCTGCCACTCGCGGGCCGGGACGCCCTCGGCGACCAGCAGCTCGTGCACCGCCTCCTTGACCGCGTACACCGGCAGGTCGTCCAGGCCGACGGCGTCCGGGGTCAGCGCGATCCGGTACATGTTGTACGCGTGGGTGTGTCCCGCGGGTACGTACGGGGCGTGGAACAGGCCGGTTCCCTCCAGCGCCTGGCCGAGCAGCTCCGCGTTGCGGGCTCGGACCTCGTCGTAGTAGGGCAGGCGCTTCAGCTGGCTGGACCCGAAGGCGGCGGCGACCCAGGACATCCCGTAGTCGATGCCGTGCCGCTCCAGGTAGTCGGCGGCGCGCCGGTGCGCCTCGGCGGTGGCGAAGAAGGCGATGCCGCCCTCGCCGCCGAGCGGGAAGTTCTTGTCGGCCATCAGGCTCTGGCCGGCTGCGTCACCGAAGGAGCCGGCGACGCGGTCGCCGATCTTCGCCGAGTGGGCGTGCGAGGCGTCCTCGACCAAGGCGATGCCGTGCTTGTCGGCGAGCTCCCGCAGGGCCGGCACGTCGGCCGGCAGGCCGTGGACGTGGACCGGCATGATCGCCCTGGTCCGCTCGGTGATCGCGGCGGCCGCGGCCTGCGGGTCCATGCAGTAGGTCTTCGGGTCGATGTCGACGAAGACCGGGACGGCGTGGGCCGCGACCACGGCCTGCGCGGTGGCGATGAAGGTGAATGCGGGGACGATCACCTCGTCGCCGGGCTGCACGCCCGCACCGACCAGCGCCAGGTGCAGGCTGGAGGTGCCGCTGGCGGTGGGCAGCGCGTACTCGGCGCCGACGTAGGCGCGGTACGCCTCGGCGAAGTCGTTCACCACGCGCTCCGGCGTGGCCCGCTGAGCGAGCATCAGGTTGAACACGTCTTCCTTCGTGATGACCGGGAAGATCGTGCGCCGCAGCTCCTTGGGGATGATCGCGTCGCCGCCGAACGCGGCCAGTTCGGCGGCGAGTTCGTCGGCGTTCGGCAGCGGCAGCGGCCGTGTGGGGAAGTCGGTGATCACGTGGTTGCTCCGGAGGTGGTGAGGGGCCGGGCCGCCTGGCTCAACGCCATCCGGACGCAGGCGGCGACCAGCGGGCTGAGCCGGTAGTTGAACTGGACACCGGGGACCAGGTCGGCGGACTCCTCCTGCTGGGTCCACATGGTGCGCAGGTCGTAGGCGCCGAAGATCTTCAGTCGTTCGCCGCGCGCCCAGACGGCGGGGTCGTCGGTGAGTACGGCGGCCGCCGGTCCGAAGCCCAGGCCGGTGAGGTCGACGACCAGCGCGGGCGCGGTCGACTGCCGCGCCAACTCGCCCAGCTGGTGGGCGTTCTCCGCGTTCAGGGCGATGTGGTCGAAGGCGGCGGGGGCGTCGTCCTCACGCACCCGCACGCCGAGCCACGCCAGGAACGCCAGGTCCTTGGCGCCGAGCCCGGGCCGGCTGATCTCGTCGCCGTACCCGATGCCCTGCCCGCACAGTGCGGCGTGCAGCGCCGCGCTGCGGCTGTTCAGCAGGATGGCCTTCGAGCGGCCGGTCTGCTTCGTCAGCAGCCTTTCCAGACCGGGGAGTTCCCGATCGCTCTTCTCGATGCTCATGACCACGCCCGAGGTCAGGACCCGGGTCAGCACTGTGGCCGTGTCAAACAGCTCCATGGATTCGTCTCCGTCTCAGGCGGCCGCGCGGGCACGGCTGCGCCCGTACGTCTGCGCCACGTGCGCGGCCAGCAGGCCGGCCACGTTCACGCCGTGTTGTGCGGAGGAGCGCGCGAACTCCGGGTTGGCGTTCACCTCCAGGACCAGCAGCTCACCGGTGGAGCGGTCCTCCACCAGGTCGACTCCGTAGAAGCCGTCGCCGAGGGCGTCCACGACCTGGGCGCACCGCTTCTCGATCTCGTCGGTGATCTCCACCCGCACGACCTCGGCACCGAGGTGGGTGTTGGTGCGCCAGTCCTGCGAGACGCGCTGGATGGCGACCACCGGGGTCCGGCCGACCACCACGACCCGTAGGTCGTGGCCGGGCTTGTCGATGTACTGCTGGACGAGGACCGGGAAGAGCTTCCCGCCCGCGTCCGCGGACTCCCGTCCGCCGACCCAGGCGTCGACGCACGCCTCGTCCGTCATCCGGCTGACCCCACGACCCCACGAGCCGCTGACCGGCTTGAGGACGGCCGGCCAGCCCACCTCCGCGACGGCGGTGCGGACCTGCGCATAGCTGTACGCGTGCCGGGAGATCGGATGCGGGACGCCGTGCTGGGCGAAGAGCAGGGCCTGTAGGCCCTTGTCGTTGCAGGTCTCGATGGTTGCGGCGCGGTTCAGGGTCTCGACCCCGACGTACTCCAGCCGCCGGGCGACACCGATCGCCTCACGATGGGACAGGTTCCTGATCAGGGCGAGGCCGGGCGGGGCCGTATGCCCCGCCACAACCTCCGCCAGGTCCTCCAGCAGGACCGGCCGAACCGGCAGCCCCTCGGCGCGCAGCGCCTGCAGGAGCAGCTTCTCGTCCGGGCGCAGCATGGTGACCGAGAGCAGGACCTCGGGCTCCGAGGAGGTCACTCGCCCCAGTCCTCCTCGACCTCGGGGGCCAGCTCCACGCGGACCGTGGCGTCGGTCTTCTCGACCACCTCGTGCTCCTGACCGCAGGCGCCGCACTCGGTGATCTCACCCTTCTCCCAGTCCGGCTGGACCTCGAAGTCGGTGTCGCACACGAGGCACTGCAGCGTCCCGATGGCTGTCGTCATTGTCGTGTTATTTCCTTCCAAGGTGTGACGTGTTCTTACGGACGTCGGCGCCGGACCAGTGGCGATCCCGAAGAAGGGGCCTTGCTGGCATGCCCACTTCACACTGGCTCCGGGCCAACCGGCCAGCGGCAACTCCCGTATTTTGCAAACTACCTGACTGCCAGTCATGTATTTCCGTGCCGGTTATTCGAGGCGGAGTTCCGGCTGCCGCTTCTCGAGTTTCCCTCGTTGCACGGAGGGTTATACTCCTAAACGCCATCGACTGATCGTTCCCGACCTGGGAGCATTCACCGGCGGCGCCCCGCCACTCCCGCCCGAGCCCGCGAGGGTTCGGAAATACGCCGAACGGACATTTCCGAATGCCGACCCGACCTGATGATTCAGTTCGACGCGGCAGGCCAGATGATGTCGGCGGGCCGGGCGTTCGCGGTGGTCGAGTTCGCAGCCGGACGATCGGCGTGACCCACCTGTGCCACTGCGACGAAACCACCCAGCGCGAACGCGGAAACGAGCGCAAGAACGGCGAGCTTGACCTTCATGAAAATCCCCCTCTATTTGCCGGCCACCAGCCGCGGCCGACTGCTTTCTCTCCCTGGGTCAACCGTGCCCGACCTCCCACGCCGGCCGCCACCCAGACGCGGTGATGACAAGTGGCAAGTGACAACCACTCACCGACGAAGGGCATGAAGATGAGCACGACCGACCGCTACGCCTCCCCGACGACCGACTCCGCGGGCGACCCGCAGAACGCGGCGCACACCACCGACGCGCCCGGCGAGCCGGAGGGCTTTCCCCTGCTGGGCGAGCTCCACATGACCCTCTACCGCTCTGCGCTGGAGCGGGGCTGGCTCGACCCGGCCAAGGCCGCCATGCGACTGGGGGCCACGATGGCGTCGGTGGACGCCGCCGTGCGCGACCTGACCCGGCTGCACCTGCTGCGCGGCACGCAGGACGGGCCGGACGCCGTCGGCTACATCCCGTGCAGCCCCAGCGCCGCGGCCGCCCATCTGGCCGGGCCCATCGAGGCCGAGATCCGGAAACACCATCGCGAGGCCGAGCGCCTGCGGACCCATGTCATGGCAATGAATCCGATATTCGAGGAATCCTGGCAGGGGAATTCCCAGCTGGGGCCGATCGAACATCTGACGCTGCCGGACACCGTCCGGTCGATGCTCGAGCAACTGTCCGCCGGAACGCGCCAGGAAGTGGCCGCCGCACATCCGCAACTACCCCCGCAGGAGGCACTGGAGGAAGGGCTGGCCCGCACCACCGAGGTCATCAACCGTGGCATCTCGATGCGTACGCTCTATCCGCATTCCGTGCTGGCCCACCGGTATATGCAGCAGCACCTGAGCCGAATGGCTGCGATGGGCGCGGAGATCCGCACCGTGGCACACGTTCCGGACCGAATCATCTTCTTCGACGCGGAGACCGCCGTCATCGCCGACCGCCCCAGCGGGAACGGAACGGGTGCCATCATCATTCGCGACCCGGCCCTGGTCGGTCACCTGTACCGTGCCTGGGAGAGCAGCTGGGACTCGGCCCTCCCGTTCCGCTCGGCACCGAGCGGTGTCGGCTACGGCTCGGCCAAGGACGAACTGCGGCGCTCGGTGGTCCAGTTGCTCGAGTCGGGCATGAAGGACGAGGTCGCCGCCCGCCGGCTCTCCATGTCGACCAGCACCTACCGCCGCCACGTCACCGATCTGATGAACGAGCTCGGCGCGGAGAGTCGGTTCCAGGCCGGCAGCTATGCGCGTCGCAACGGCTGGTTCGACAGCTGAGGCATCAGCCCGGGGGCTCGTCCGCGAACCATGATTGACGACGGGGCACAGCACCTGCGGTCCGCACCGCGGGACGCCACCGACGACCGGTGGACAGGCCGTCGCCGCCACCGATCAGGCTGATCGCGCAGGGCAGCCAATGGCGCCCGGCCGGCCGCCGGTGTCCGGTCCGCTGCGATGCACGGGATTCGTTCAGAACCATCAGGGTGCGGCGATCCGCAGACGCGGACGGTGGGCTCCACGGGTGGCCCCACGTGGTGCACGAGCTGGCGCTTCGACGCCCGCCGGATCATCGCCGGCGGGGGACCCCCGGTTCAGGGATCATCGCGTTTCTGGGGATCGCGCCATGATCCCGCCCCTACCGCGCGGTTCTACTCGCCGGCGAGGGATGCCGGCGGCCAGTTCTCCAAGCGCGTTCCCAGAGAAAGCCCCCTGGAAGCGAGGACGTCCTTGAGCTCGGTCAGGCCCCTCTTGCCGAGGTTCGGCGTCTTGAGGAGCTCGGCCTCAGTGCGTTGGACCAGGTCGCCGATGTAGGACGGCGTTAGCAGGCCCGCGCCGGTGCCGACCTCATCCCTCCGTCCAACCTGGACACGCTGCGCGTCGGCGAGGGAATGCTCGCCATCCTGCTCGCCGGGGGGCATCGACCCGCAGGCCGCCGCGCTCTACGTCAGCGCCCACAGCCTCGAGGTCTCCCTGCTGAACAGCCGGCTCAGCCGCAGCGACGACCACTGGGTCGTCAGCCGCGACGAACTGCTGCGCCGGTTCGCCGCACTGCCCGGGACCTTCCCCCAGACCAAGCGCCACGCCGCCGAACTTACCGCCGGAACCATCCACGACCGCTTCGACTTCACCATCGGCCTGGTGATCGACGGACTCCCGGGGGCACGGCCACCAGCCAGATCGGCTGACGGTATTTCGCGCACAGTGTTCGCCGAGTTCTGACGGAGTACCCGCGCGGGACCAGTCTCCGGGCGTTGTGCGAAGCGGGCGGATGAGACTCGAGTGGACTCTGCGAGAGGCGGAATCCATGACTCTGTCGACAGTCCTACCTGGTCCGAAGGATGCCCGGAACCGAGCCACCTGGGCTGAACTCTTCTACGACCTCGTGTTGGTCTTCGGCATCAGCAAGGCTTCCCACCTGCTCGCCGGGGAACCCGACTGGGCCGGGCTGTTCCGGACCCTGCTGTTGCTACTGCCGATGTGGTGGGCCTGGGTGAGCGTGACCCTGGCGCTCAACGCGGTCAGCGAGTCCAACACGCAGCGGCTGTTGCTCTTCGTGGCGGCGATGACCAGCTTCGCGATGGGCGCCACCGCTCCGGTCGCGCTCCAGCAGCGCGCCCGGCGGCCCTGGTGTTCGCGGGGTCCTACCTCGGGCTGCGGGTGCTGGTGGCCCAGTGTGTGCGCTGGACCGGTGCCATCTCCCACAGCATCAACCACCACGCGGTGGGGTGGGATTGCGCGACCATCATGTTGGCCGGCGCGTTGCTGCCACCGCAGTGGCGGAGTGGAGTTAGTGAACCGACCACCCGGCACCACCCCCGCCTGGCATCATCAGCTGCATGAGCAGCGGAGCGGACGGAGCCGGGCCCAGCTGGCGGAGGGTCAGCCGGACGGTGCTGCACGAGGGGCCGCGCCTCACCCTGCTCGCCGACACGCTCGAGGGACCGGCAGCACCCCGGGTGTACGAGCACGTGGTGGTGAGGGATGGGGTGCGCGTCGTCGCCCTCGACCCCGACGGCCTCCTCATCCTGGTGGAGGACGAGTTCTACCCGTCAGCCTGCCGCATGCCGCACCTCCCCGGCGGCGGAACGGAGCGCGGGGAGGAGCCGGTGGAGGCGGCCCGCCGGGAGCTTGAGGAGGAGACCGGGTGGCGCGCCAACACTTGGCAGCACCTCGGAGCCATCCACCCCCTGCCGTCGAGCACGGCGGCGGTGACGACCCTCTTCCTCGCCCGCGACCTCGCCCCCGGCCGGATCGCCCGGGACGCGACGGAGGCGGGGATGACGGTCCGCCACGTACCGGTGGCGGAGGCGGTCGCCATGGTTCGATCCGGCACGGTGACGGAGGCCGGCAGTGTTGCGGCCATCCTCCTCGCCGCCCTCACCCTCGGGGCGACACCCCGGTGACCACCTCGCCGGCCTGGGCCCTCCAGCTTGCCCTCCGCCAACTCGCGGTCCCGGATCGTCGGTGACCTCGGCGACCTGGCCGCCGCCCGCGCCACCGTGGCTGAGCATCTGCCGGAACTCGCCGAGGACCGGCCGTGTATGGCCGTCCGCGTCCAGGAACAGCTGGTCGAACTGGCCACGGCCCGCCCGCGCCCGCCTGGCGATGTTCCGCTTCGCGATGGCCCAGCACCTGGACCCTCGAGAACCCCGAGTGCCGACGGATCTGGGACGACGGCCCGGTCGTCATCGCCAACCGTGATGGCCACGCGTTCCGCCTGCATCTCCCTCGTTTCGCGCCGCACACCGTCGACGTCGTCGCAACGGGTGCTGCTCACAAAAGGCCCCGGGACGGAGGGCGCTGGCCGCGCCCGGCAGCCCTCGGGGCCGGCGGCAGCGCGTTCATCGCCCGGATCTTCGTGCGGGACCGCTGGAGCGGTGACGAACTCGGGCGTCGGCTTTCGGTGTGGCCGATCGCCTTCATCACCGCGATGGGCGGTGGCCAGTTCCTCGGCGGCCTGATCGTCAGCTCCTCGCACGGGGAGACGGGGTTCGTCGTCCTCGCGTCGACCGGCGTGGTGGCGGCCCTGCTGACCCTCTTCCTCCCGCTCGAGTCGCGGCGCGCCACGCGGACACCGCGCGCCGTGCTGCGCGGCTGCTCCCAGACCGGCCGGCAGCCGCGGTTCCTGCTCTCCGCCTGCGCGGGCGGTCTCGGGGTCGCCGCGATCGAGTCCGTTCGTCCTCCAGCAGCGCTTCGATCCCGCGTCGGCCCTTCCGGCGAGGTCTCCCCACGGAACGGCGAGGCGCTGTGCGACAGGATCGCGCCCGCGGGTGCCGGGGCGCGGCGCCGGCGGCCGAGCCGCTGCCGGCACCGGTCACCCGAGCCGAACTCCCGGTCAGAGGCCGAGTCCCGCCCGCTGCTCCGAGGTGCGCCACTCGTCCGCCAGCAGTGACCAGACCTCCCTGTCGTGCCGGACGCCGTTGTACGGGAAGTACGAGCGCAGGACGCCGTCCAGCCGCATGCCGAGCCGCTGGGCGACCGCGCGGCTGCGGGTGTTGCGGGTGCTGGTGAACCACTCGACGCGCTGAAGGCCGCGTTCGACCAGCGCGTACTCGACCAGGTGGCGCACGGCGGCGGTCACCAGGCCGTGGCCCTCACCGGCCGACTCGGTCCAGCAGCCGATCTCACAGTTTCCCGAGACGGTGTCGAAGTGCACGAACATCACGCCGCCGACCAGGGTGCCGTCCAGCCAGATGCCGTAGATCCGGCCGGCGTCGGCGGCCTGCCGGTCGGCGTAGCCCTGGAGGGTGGCACGGGCCGAGTCGAGGTCGGTGGAGCGCGAGGCCCAGGGGATCCAGGGGTCGGTGTTCGGGCGGGCCCGGTCGATGTGGGCCAGGAACTCGGCGGCCTGCCAGGGCTCCAGCGGGCGGAGTTCGGCGGGACGGGCGGCGACGAGCGGTATGGCGTACACGAGAGGTTCCTCCGAGCGAGGGGGAGAGCGGGCAGAGATACATAACAAACGTTTGGTAGGTACCATAGCCGCCATGACGCCTGCCCGGGGAGACCATGAAGCCAGGCGCCGCGACGTCTCCGAGGCGGTGTGGCGGGTGCTGGCCGCACACGGCTTCGGCGGGCTGACGCTGCGCGCCGTGGCAGCCGAGATGAACGCCAGCACCGGCCTGCTCACGCACTACTTCCCGCACAAACGCGCGCTGCTGGCCTGCGCGTTGGAGGTACTGGACCAACGCTCGGCGGAGCGGCCGCGCCACCAGGCCCCCTCCGAGGGGCTGCCCGCCCTGCGCGCCGCGCTGCTCGACATCCTGCCGCTGGCCCCCGAGAGCGCCGCCAGGAACCGGATCTGGGTCTGCTCCTGGGACGTGGCGCTCGCCGACCCGGAGCTGGCCGCCGCGCACGCCGTGCGCTACCGGCGCGGACGGGAGCGGCTGGCCGGGCACGTGGCCGCCGCCCAGCGCCGCGGTGAGCTGCCCGCCGCGACGGCGACCGCCGACCTGGCGGCCGCCGCGCAGTCCTTCGCGCTCGGCCTGGTGGTACAGGCGCTCTTCGCGCCCGAGGAGTTCCCGCCGGAGCGCCAGATCGCCCTGCTGGACGACTGGTTGGCCGCCTCGGCCGCGCCGGGGACCCGACGAGCCACCTGAGCGCTACCGGCCGCAGCTCAGACCGCTCTCCGGCTGCTCCCCCTCCAGCAGGTACCGGTCGACCGCGGAGTCGACGCAGCCGTTGTGCCGGCCGTAGGCGGTGTGGCCGTCGCCGTCGAAGGTCAGCAGCCGCCCCGAGGCCAGTTGGCCGGCCAGCGACTTCGCCCAGGAGTACGGGGTGGCCGGGTCGCGGGTGGTGCCCACCACCACGATCGGTTCCGCCCCCTCGGCCCGGATGGTGTGCGGGCGCCCGGTGGCCGGGACCGGCCAGTAGGCGCAGGCCAGCGCCATCCAGGCCAGTACGCGGCCGAAGTGCGGCGAGGCCTTCTCGAAGTCCGGCAGCACCCGGGCGACCTGGGCCGGCCCGGTGAACGGGGCCGGCATGTCCAGGCAGTTGATCGCCATGTTGGCGAACATCAGGCTGGGGTACGTGCCGTCCGCCGAGCGCTCGTAGTAGGAGTCGGAGAGCTTCAACAGCCCCGAACCGTCGCCCGCCTTCGCGGCCTCCAGCGCGCTGCGCAGCTGCGGCCAGAGGAACTCCGCGTACATCGCCTGGATCACGCCGGTGGTGGCCTGCGCCGCGGTCAGCTTGCGCCCCTGGTCGGTGCCGAGCGGCGTGGCCTCCAGGTTGGCGAGGAGCAGGTTCAGCTCCTCGCCGGCCTCCTCCGGGTTGTGGCCGATCGGGCAGTCCGGGTGCGCGGTGCAGTCCCCGGCGAACGCCTCCCAGGCGGTCTCGAAGCCGCCGGCCTGGGCGCGGTTGGCGGCCAGCGCGTCCAGTGACGGGTCCATCGCGCCGTCCAGCACCAGCCGGCCGGCCCGGGACGGGAAGAGCCCGGCGTAGGTGGCGCCCAGCATGGTGCCGTAGGACTTGCCCACGTAGGAGAGCTTCGGGTCACCGAGCAGCGCGCGCAGCACGTCCAGGTCGCGGGCCGACTCGACGGTGCTGAGGTGGCCCAGCACGGCGCCCGAGCGCTTCGCGCAGCCGGCCGCGAACTCCTTGTCCGCGGCGACCAGCTCGTCGACCTGCCGCGGGGTGCCCGGGGTGGTGTCCACCGCCGTGAAGGCGTCCATCCGCTCCCCGCTCAGGCAGCTGACGGGGGAGCTGCGCCCGACCCCGCGCGGGTCGACGCCGACCAGGTCGTAGGCGGCGCGGACAGCCGGGCTGAAGCTGCCCGCGACCGCCTCCAGGTACGCCACCGCCGAGCCGCCCGGGCCGCCGGGGTTGAGCACCAGCGAGCCCAGGTGCCGAGCCGCCCCCGCCCCGGACGCCTTCGCCCGGACCGCGCCGAGGGTCAGGTCACCGCGCCCCGGGTGGTCGTAGTCCAGCGGCACCTTGAACCCGGCGCACTCGAAGCTCTGGTCGCACGACCGCCAGTCCAGCCGCTGCCCGTAGTAGGAGGCGAGGCCGGCCGGGATCGCCGCGGGCAACGGTTCGAGCGGCGCGGCGGCCCGCGCGGGCGAGCCGGTCGCCGGCGTGCCGTCCGCGGAGAGCGGCGGGCCGCTGTTCCCCGACCGGCCGATGGCGCACCCGGAGAGCAGCAGCCCGGCGGCGGTGAGAGCGGACACCATCCGCGCGGTGGCGGCGACACAGGCGGATCGGGCAGGGCGCATGCGGTGTTCTCCCTCGGGGGAGCCGGTCGGCGACCGGCTGTGCTGAACATGGCCGCCGCGGCCGGTCCCGGTCGGGCCGGCTGCGGCGGGTGCCGGGACGCTTCGGGCTCAGCCGTTCGGCTGAGTGAGCGTCTCGGCGAGGTACTGGGTGGCGACCCGGACCAGCCGCAGCCGCTCCTTGTCCGCCGTGAAGTCCTGGACGTTGTCGGAGATCCGCACCACCGCCCGGGCGGCCTGGCCCTTGCCGCCGCGCAGCGCGCCGAACAGGGCACGCGCCGAGGCGAGGCCGTCGGCGTCGCCCTTGGCGGCCGCCAGCATCAGCTGCGGCGCCCGGCCGGCCGGGGCCTCGGTGCCGGCCTGGACCAGG
The DNA here is from genome assembly GCF_055559155.1 of Kitasatospora sp. NPDC024654. NCBI lineage: Bacteria > Bacillati > Actinomycetota > Actinomycetes > Kitasatosporales > Streptomycetaceae > Kitasatospora > Kitasatospora sp. NPDC024654. The sequence goes on along the minus strand of NZ_JBVHLF010000004.1, from coordinate 106,714 downwards.
GCGGGCACGTCGTAGCGGCCGGACACCGCGGCGGCGGCGCCGTAGAGGTCACCGCGGGCGAGCCCCGCGGCGGCCGCGCACGGGGCGCCACCCTCGACGCCGAGCGCCGCCCAGCCCTGCGGACCGGGTGACATGGTGTGGAAGCTGGCGGCCACCGACGCCCGGATCCCGGTGTCGTCGGCCAGCGCCTGCGGGGCGGCGACCACCAGGTCGCAGGGGCGCGCGGCACCGGTCGGGCCGGCCGGGGCGACCACCACGAACGGGCGGGAGCGGCCGAGCTTGACCGCGGAGGCGATGCCGTCGAAGACGTCCGGGAGCTCGGCGTCCGCGGTCTTCCCCGGGCCGGCCGCCTGCAGCACCAGCACGGGGTAGCGGGCGTCCCGGTCGTCCGCGTAGTGCGGCGGGAGCCAGACCCGCACGGTGCGTGGCCGGCCGTCCGCCCCGGGCACCTCGGCCTGCCGCAGCTCTCCGCCCGCCGGGTGCCCGACGATCTCCCAGGGCACCACGACCGGCGGCGGCGCCGGGGACCCGGCGGCCGGGGCTGGTGCGGCGGCCGCGCCGGGCGCGGCCCCGGGCACCGGAGCCGGCCGCACCTCCGCGGCGGCCCGGGCGCCGCTCGCCGGCCCCACCGCGTCCGCGCTCTCCGCGCCGCCGGCCGAAGTACGCCAGCTGAGCACCGAGCCGACCACCAGCCCGACCGCGCACACCACGCAGAGCGCCGCCCCCGCCGCCCGCATCAGTGTCGGGCGCGGGTCGGCGACCAGCTCGTAGGTGACGGCGGCCCGCTGGTCGCGCCAGCGGCCGAACGCGCTGCGGGCCAGCACGAGGCCGGGTAGCAGGAGCAGGAGCAGGAGCAGCACGAAGAGCTGTCGGGGCATCGGGCACCACCTCAGGGAGGACCGGAATGCCGGGCCGGCCCTGCGACCTGTAGTCGGACCACGGCGTACTCGCACCACAGGGTGCAAGACGCCGCCGCCGATCGCCGCGACCGTCGCGGGCGAGTACCCACGTTCACTCGAACGAGTGAGCTGATTTCCCGCTCAGAACACCTGTCCGATGGACGGCGGGTCAGCCGGCCCGCAGCGCGACCGTCATCGCCTCCACCGCGAGCAGCGGATCGACGTTGCGGTCCAGCGCCTGACGGCAGGCCAGCACGGCCTCGATCCGGCGCAGCGTACCCTCCGGCGGGCCGGCCGCGGCGACCCGGTCCAGCGCGGTCCGCTGGTCCTGGTTGGCCAGCGCGGCGGTCGAGCCCAGCTGCAGCGCGAGCACGTCGCGGTAGAAGCCGAGCAGGTCGAGCAGCGCGACCCCGAGCGTCTCCCGACGGGTCCGGGTGGCCCGGCTCTTCTGCCGCTTCTCCAGCTCCTTCACCGCCCCGGCCAACCCGCGCGGCGCCTTGCCCCCCAGCCCCTCGGCGGCGCCGTAGGCGGCCTTCAGGTCATCGGTCTCCTTGGCGTCCCGGGTCTCCGCCAGCGCCTCGGCGTCGGTCTTGGCGGTGTCCACCAGCCGCTGCGCCGCGGCCAGGCAACCACCCAGGTCGGCCACCTCCAGCGGGATCCGCAGCACCTCCAACCGCCGGCTGCGGGCCTGCTCGTCCACCGCGAGCCGGCGCGAGCGCTCGATGTCACCCTGCCCGGCCCGGGCCGCCAGCTCGGCCAGCGCGGGCTCCACGCCGTCCCGGCGGACCAGCAGGTCGGCCACCGCCTCCGGGGACGGGGTCCGCAGCACCAGCTGGCGGCAGCGCGAACGGATCGTCGGCAGGGTGTCCTGCACCGAGGGCGCGCAGAGCAGCCAGACCGTCCGCGGCGAGGGCTCCTCGACCCCCTTGAGCAGCGCGTTCGCGGCCGCCTCGGTGAGCCTGTGGGCCGCGTCCAGCAGGATCACCGACCAGCGCCCGCCGGTCGGGTAGCTGGCGGCCCGCAGCACGAGGTCGCGCATGTCGCCGACGCCGATCGACAGGCCGTCGCTGCGGACGAACTTCACGTCGGCGTGGCTCCCGGCCATCACCGTGTGGCAGCCCTCGCAGAACCCGCAGCCGGGCGTGCCGCCCAGTTCGAGGTCGGGGCTGGTGCACTGGAGGGCCGCCGCGAAGGCCCGGGCCGCGGTGATCTGCCCGGCCCCCGGCGGGCCGGTGAAGAGCCAGGCGTGCGTCATCAGCGAGGCGTTGCCGGCCGGGGCGGCCAGGCCCCCGCCACGGCCGGCGACCACCGTCGCCCGAGCGGCCCGGGCCGCGGCGGTCAGCTGTTCGACCACCTGTTCCTGGCCCACCAGGTCGTCCCAGACGGCCACTGCTGCTCCCACGATCCACGGCCCGATGCTTCCGACCACGAGCATACGGGCCGCCACCGACACCCCCGGCCGGGGCCGCGGGCGGCCCCCCTGGCGGAGGACGTCACTTCCGGCGCTTGCGCCGGCCGCCCTCGTCGGGGTCGTGGCCCTCCTGCTCCCAGCGGGCCCACTCCTCGCGCGAACCCAGCAGGCTGTCGGTCAGGCTCGGCAGGTCGTCCATCGGGGTCGCCTCCGCCCAGGACGGCCGACGGGCCGAGGACGGCGGACCGGCCGGCCCGGACGCGAGCTCCTGGGTCTGCTCGGAACCGCCGTCCGCCGCCGGCTCGGGCCGCCAGAGGCCCGGCGGCACCCGGTCGTCCACCGGCCGCACCGGCGCGTCCGGAGCCGTCCGCGGCAGCACCGCGGTCTCGTCGGCCGCCCGCGGCAGCACCGCGGTCTCCTCCGCCGCGGCCAGCGCCGCCCGCCGGTCGCGCTCGGAGATCTCCTCGGTCAGCTCCTCCGCCCCGGTGACCTTCGGCAGCTGCGTGGTCGCCGGGTCCTCCGCGGCGCTCGCCTCGGCGAGCCGGGCCTCCTCGGCCCGTTGCAGCGCCTCCTCCGCCCGCCGCCGCTGCTCCGCCCGCTGAACCTCGCGCTGACGCTGCAGCTCGGCCTCCTGGGCGGCCTCCGCCTCCCGACGGGCCCGCTCGGCGGCCTCGGCCGCCAGCTGGGCCTGCTCCGCCGCGCGCCGCTCGGCCTCCTCCGCCGCCCGCCGCCGCGCCTCCTGCTCGGCGCGCAGCCGGGCCTCCTCGGCCGCCTTCCGGGCGGCCTCGGCGGCAACCCGCTCGGCCTCCTCCTTCGCCAGCCGCTCCTTCTCGGCCTGCTCGGCCCGGAGTCGCTCCAGCAGCTCCTGCCGCTTGCGCTCCTCGGCCTCCGCCTCGGCCTTCCGCCGGGTCTCCTCCGCGGCGCGCCGCTCAGCCTCCTCCCGGGCCAGCCGCTCCTGCTCGATCCGGGCCGCCTTCTCCTGCTCGGAGAGCGGCAGCTCGCGGTCCAGCCGGTGGCGGATCGCGGTGGTCACGAGGGCGGGCGGCTGGCTGCCGTCGACCACCAGGTAACGCACCGGGTCGGCCGCCGCCAGCGCGAGGAACCCGGACCGCACCCGCTCGTGGAACTCGGTCGGCTCGGACTCCAGCCGGTCCAGCGCCTCGGTGAACCGCTCCCGGGCCCGGCTCGGATCGACGTCCAGCACCACGGTCAGGTCCGGCACCAGCCCGCCGGTGGCCCAGCGCGAGATCCGCGCCACCTCGGTGGCGGCCAGATCCCGGCCCGCGCCCTGGTAGGCGATCGAGGAGTCCATGTAGCGGTCGGTGATCACCACCGCACCACGGGCCAGCGCCGGCCGGATCACGTTCTCCACGTGCTCGGCCCGGTCGGCCGCGTAGATCAGCGCCTCCGCGCGGTGCGAGAGGCCGGTGTTGCTGACGTCCAGCACCAGGCCGCGCAGCCGCTGCCCGATCGGGCTGCCACCGGGCTCGCGGGTGACCACCACCTCGTGGCCCTTGCTGCGGATCCACTCCGCGAGGGCCTGCGCCTGGGTCGACTTGCCGGCGCCGTCGCCGCCCTCCAGGGCGATGAAGAAGCCGGTGCCGGTCGCCCGGTGCGGCGGCACGTCGTGGTCGGCGCGCAGCGACTCCAGCAGCTCCCGCCCGAACGGCACCGTGCCGCGCTGGTCGTCCGTCTTCAGCAGCACGATGGCCGCGAGCACCAGGGTCAGCACGCCCGCGGTGGCCACCGCCAGGGCCGCCCCGCCGTGCACGAAGGTGAAGCCGCCGGGCTGCCGGGTGCCGAACTCCACCTCGCCGTACCCGGCGGCGATCAGCGGGACGGCCACCAGCGCGGCGGCCACCACCGCCCGCAGCACCGCGTACAGGTGCTCGACGACCCGCGGCAGCCGGGCCTCCTCGACCTCCTGCGCCAGCAGCGCCCGGCCGACCCCGATCACCAGCCCGGCGGCCGTCCCGGCCACCAGGGTGAGCAGCAGGATCAGCACGTAGTCGAAGACCAGCCCGGCCAGGATCAGCGCGGCGCCCAGCACGAGCAGCGCCACCGCCAGCAACCGGCGCCGGGAGAGCGCGGGCAGCGTGGTCCGGGTGAGCCGCAGGCCGAGCCACGGCGCGCCGGTCGCGGCGAGCACCAGCAGGCCGAAGCCGATCGGCCCGGCGTCGTGCTCGCCGGCGGTCAGCAGCGCCAGCGAGGCGATCCCCGCCATCGAGGCGTAGGCCGCGGCGACCGAGAAGGTGAAGTACGGCGCGGAGCCGGTGCGGCCCTTGGTGAGCGCCGGGCCGGGCGTCGCGTCGGTGGGCGCGCGCAGGCCCTGCAGCGGCGAGCGCGGGCTGCCCAGCGGGCCGCCGGCCGGCAGCTCCTGCAGGTACAGCAGCACGGCGGCGGCCGCGAAGAGCGCGGCCGCGCCGAGCGCCGCCACCGTCACCTGGTGGCTCCGCAGCCAGTGCGAGCCGAGCGCCGCGCCCAGGTTGTTCAGCAGCGTGCAGCCGATCAGCCCGAGCGCCGCGAGCGGCACGGTCGCCCAGCCGGTGCGCATGTCCAGGGTGCGCACGGTGTCCAGGTTGGCCGCGGACGGCCGCTGCTCCTCGGCCGGGACGTACGGGTTGGCGGCGGGCAGCAGGGTCGGTGTGGTCGCGCTCTTGGCCACCGCCCAGACCCGCTCGGCCGCCCCGGTGACGAAGACCGTGGCCAGCAGCGGGTAGAGCACCGCCGAGCCGCCGACCCAGCCGAGCCACCACGGCGCGATGCCGACCAGCACCGCGCGCAGCCCGTCCGCGCCGAGCAGCGTCCAGCGCCGGTCCAGCCGGCTGGTGAGCAGCGTGTGCAGCGGCCCGAGGAGCACGGCGCCGAAGAGCAGCGCCGCGAGCAGCCGGACCGCGAAGACCAGGGCCACGGTGAACGCCAGGCCGCGGTAGCCGCCGCCGAACTGGCCGCCGACCGCCGCGCCCGCCACGGTGAGCGCCAGCAGTACCAGGAAGGCCAGCCGGTCGGCCGTCCCGCCGAGCAGCTGGGTCACCCAGAGCCGCCGGTACGGGCGGACCCGGAGCAGCGCCCGCGCCCGCTCGCCCGGCGTACCGGCCGGCGCGACCTCGGGGAGGTCGGGGGCCCCGGCTCGTGCCGCGGCCTCAGCGGTGGGGGTGGGCTGCTCCTCGCTCGTCATACCGTCAGCGTAGCGGGCGAGCACTGGCCGGAAAGGGCTCCGGCGGTCCGGAGCCGCAGCCATGACCGGCTTGTGACACAGCCCGCGAGCCCCGCACCACCCGGGTGCGGGGCTCGTTCGAGCCGGGCTCAGCCCTCGTCCGAGGCCGCCTTCTCGGCCACCGCCTTCTTCGCGGTGGTGGTCTTCTTGGCCGCCGCCTTGGTGGTCGTGGTCTTCTTCACGGCGGCTTTCTTGACCGGGGCCTTCTTGGCCGCCGTCTTGGTGGCGGTGGTCTTCTTGGCCGCCGCTTTCTTGGCCGGGGCCTTCTTCGCCGCCTTCTTCACCGGCCCGCGGGCCCGCTTCTCGGCGAGCAGCTCGTAGCCGCGCTCCGGCGTGATGGTCTCGACGTCGTCGTCCTTGCGCAGCGTCGCGTTGGTCTCGCCGTCCGTGACGTACGGGCCGAACCGACCGTCCTTGACCACCACCGGGCGCTCGCTGACCGGGTCGGTGCCCAGCTCCTTGAGCGGCGGCGCGGCGGCGGCCCGGCCGCGCTGCTTGGGCTGGGCGTAGATCGCCAGCGCCTCCTCCAGCGTGACCGTGAACATCTGCTCCTCGCTGGCCAGCGACCGCGAGTCGGTACCGCGCTTGAGGTACGGCCCGTACCGGCCGTTCTGCGCGGTGATCTCCACGCCCTCCGGGTCGGCGCCGACCACCCGGGGCAGCGAGAGCAGCTTGAGCGCGTCCTCCAGCGTGACGGTCTCCAGCGACATGCTCTTGAGCAGCGAGGCGGTCCGCGGCTTGACCGCGTTCTTGCCGGTCTTCGGGGTGTCCTCGGGCAGGATCTCGGTGACGTACGGGCCGTACCGGCCGTCCTTGGCGACCAGCGGGTGGCCGCTGACCGGGTCGACACCCAGCTCGAAGTCGCCGCTCGGCTTGGCCAGCAGCTCCTCGGCCAGCTCGACGGTCAGCTCGTCCGGCGGCAGCTCGACCGGGATGTCGGCGCGCTGGCCCGGCTCGCCCTCCTCGGCGGCGACCTTCTCGACGTACGGTCCGTACCGGCCGACCCGCAGCGTGATGTCGTCGCTCAGCCGGAACGAGCTGATCTCCCGGGCGTCGATCGCGCCGAGGTCGGTGACCAGCTCCTTCAGACCACCGAGGTGGTCGCCGTCGCCGTTGCCGGCCTCCGCCGCGGCGCCGGCCGCGGCACCCTCGCCCTCGCCGAAGTAGAAGCGCTTGAGCCACGGCACGGACTGCGCCTCACCGGCCGCGATCCGGTCGAGGTCATCCTCCATCTTCGCGGTGAAGTCGTAGTCGACCAGCCGGCCGAAGTGCTTCTCCAGCAGGTTCACCACGGCGAAGGAGAGGAACGACGGCACCAGCGCCGTCCCCTTCTTGAAGACGTACTTGCGCCCGATGATGGTGTCGATGATCGAGGCGTAGGTGGACGGGCGGCCGATCTCCCGGTCCTCCAGCTCCTTGACCAGCGAGGCCTCGGTGTAGCGGGCCGGCGGCTTGGTGGCGTGGCCCTCGGGGCTGAGCTGCTCGGCGGCCAGCGGGTCGCCCTGGGCGACCCGGGGCAGCCGCCGCTCGCGGTCGTCGAGCTCGGCGTTCGGGTCGTCGGCGCCCTCGACGTAGGCCTTGAGGAAGCCGTGGAAGGTGATGATCTTGCCGGAGGCGGAGAACTCGACGTCCCGCCCGTCCGCGGTGACGCCGCCGACCCGGACGGTCACCGACTGGCCGACCGCGTCCTTCATCTGCGAGGCGACGGTGCGCATCCAGATCAGCTCGTAGAGCCGGAAGTCGTCGCCGCTCAGACCGGTCTCGGCGGGCGTGCGGAAGCGGTCGCCGGAGGGGCGGATCGCCTCGTGCGCCTCCTGCGCGTTCTTGACCTTGCTGGCGTACACCCGCGGCGCGTCCGGCAGGTAGTCGGCGCCGTACAGCTGGGTCACCTGCGCGCGGGCGGCGGCGACGGCGGTCTCCGACAGCGTGGTGGAGTCGGTGCGCATGTAGGTGATGAAGCCGTTCTCGTACAGCTTCTGGGCCACCTGCATGGTGCGCTTGGCGCCGAAGCCCAGCTTGCGGCTGGCCTCCTGCTGGAGCGTGGTGGTGCGGAACGGCGCGTACGGCGAGCGCCGGTACGGCTTGGACTCGACGCTGCGGACGCTGAACGCGGTCCGCGCCAGCGCGTCCGCCAGGGCGCGTGCCGCCTGCTCGTCCAGGTGCAGGGTGTTGGCGGTCTTCAGCTGCCCGTCGGGGCCGAAGTCCCGGCCGGTGGCGATCCGCCGGCCGTCCACCGTGGCCAGCCGGGCACCGAAGCTCTCCGGGTTGGCGGCGTCGGCCGGGGTGCGGCCGGTCCCGAAGGTGCCGACCAGGTCCCAGTACGAGGCGGAGGTGAAGGCGATCCGCTCGCGCTCGCGCTCGACCACCAGGCGGGTCGCCACCGACTGGACGCGGCCCGCCGAAAGCTTCGGCATGACCTTCTTCCAGAGCACCGGCGAGACCTCGTAGCCGTAGAGGCGGTCGAGGATCCGGCGGGTCTCCTGGGCGTCGACCAGCCGCTGGTTCAGTTCCCGCGGGTTGGCGACCGCCTCCTGGATGGCGTCCTTGGTGATCTCGTGGAAGACCATCCGCTTGACCGGCACCTTGGGCTTGAGCACCTGCTGCAGGTGCCAGGCGATGGCCTCGCCCTCGCGGTCCTCATCGGTGGCGAGGAAGAGTTCGTCGGACTCCGCCAGCAGCTGCTTGAGCTTGCTGACCTGCGCCTTCTTGTCCGCGTTCACCACGTAGATCGGGGCGAAGTCATGGTCGACGTCGACGCCTAGCCGGCGCACCTCGCCGGTGTACTTGTCCGGCACCTCGGCCGCCGTCCCGGGCAGGTCGCGAATGTGCCCGACGCTCGCCTCGACGATGTAGCCGGGGCCGAGGTAGCCCTTGATCGTCTTCGCCTTGGCCGGCGACTCGACAATGACGAGTCGCTTGCCGTTGCGCGCGGTCTCGCTGCTCGGGGACACCTTCGCTCTTCTCTCCCGGTCGTTTTCCTGTGCTGGCCGACGGCTGGCCCACGGGTGTCCGACCGGTTGCGGAACCGGCCCCCGAAGGCTGCGCGGGCTCTCCGTCGCCCGGCACACACCACCGCCCGTGGTGCCGCATCGCGACGACTCCACCAGCGGAGTGTGACCGTACCCTGGTCACCCTTGTCAAACGGACGGATCCCGCTTTTTCACCGGCAAGGCCGACCGACGCCACTCGAACGGTAACCCGACGATGGACCTTAGCGCCGCGCGGTTCCCCGCCGCAGGGGCCTCCAGGGGTGCGGTTTCGGTCTGCGGCGGCCCTTCGGCGGGACCGGGGAGCGGGGGCGGCGGCGCGCTCTCAGCCCGTGAAGACCGAGGCCAGCAGGCTCAGGCCGGCGGCCAGCGAGCTGGTGCCGAGAATCGTCCAGAACACGTCGAGCGGCAACGAGGCCGCGGTCCCGACGCCGGTGAGCACGACCCGGGCCGGCCGGCGCGGGTCGTAGCAGACCCGGACGCTGCTGCCCGGGACCAGCCCGGCCGGCCGGCGCAGCGCGGTACTGCCGCGCGGACGGGTCCGGACCGGTTCCGACCCGTCCCGCCCGTCGACGCCACCGACCGAGGCGAGGGTGGTGAAGGAGAGCAGCGGGGCGGGGTCCAGCGCCTCGACGGGGCTCCCGTCGGGGAGCACCCGGGCCGCGACCGGGATCCCGTGCCGGCGCAGCCGTCGGCGCACCCGCAGCTCGGCCGCACACCAGAGCAGCAGGCCCGCGCCGAAGAGCGCGAGCACGCCGCCCGCGAGCGCCGTGGTCGCCGGCTCCATCCCCGTCCGCCCCTCACCGAAGATCCGCTCCGGCCGGGAGCCTGGCAGGCCGTGGACAACCCGGCGCGGACGCTCGGCGTCCGCGGGGTGAACCCACGACCACCGGCGGGTGAACGGCGCCCTCCCGGGCAGCGTTCGGGCACGGGGCCGCAACGCCGGAAACAGGCGGCCGGAGGGGAGCACGGACGGCCGGTGAGTGACCGTCAGCCCGGCGGCCACACAACGCCCCTGGGGAACGTCACGCAGGCTTCCCGTCCACCCGCCGCCACCGGCGCGCTGCCGCCGCCGGGCTCTCGCTGTTCGACGGCGTCACCGAGCTCCACCACCCCTGGGCCGCCGCGGGCCGGCCGCCCGGATCAGGAGACCGGCTCGACGAAGCCCTGCTCGATCAGCAGCCGCAGCGACTCCGGCACCCGGTCGCGCAGCCGCACCCGGTCCTCGCCGAGCAGTTGGGCGATCGCGTCGACGATCTCGCCGGCGGCCAGGGTGCCGTCGCAGACCCCGGCGAACCCGGCGCCCACGGTGTCCACCTTGGTCGCCCGCCGCATGCCCCGGTTGTGCCGCAGGATCACGTGCTCGGGGTCCTCCGCCCCCGGGGCGCCCACCTGTTCCTGCACCACCTCGTCGGCCAGCAGGTAGCGGGCGCCGAGCAGCGCGGCGTCGTCGTGGCCGCGCAGGAAGTCCTGGCGGGCGAACCACTGCTCGATGTGCGGGCCGAGCGGCTGCTCGACGGGGTGCGGCCACTCCTCGATCCGCACCGTCGGCTGGTCGGCGCCGGACGCCCGCAGGGTGATCCAGCCGAAGCCGATGCCCTCCACCTTGGCGGCCTCGAAGGCGTCCAGCCACTCGTCGTAGCGGGACCGGTAGTCCTCCGGGCCGGCCAGGTGGTCGCCGCCGTCGCGCAGCCAGAGCTCGGCGTACTGCGCGACGTCCTGGACCTCGCGCTGCACCGCCCAGGCGTCCAGGCCGGTGCCCGAGACCCAGCCGGCCAGCCGGTCGTGCCAGTCCTCGCCGCGCACGTGCTGCCAGTTGGCCAGCAGCTGGCAGTAACCGCCGGGCTCCAGGTGCGCGGCGGCGCCGCGTACCAGGCTGCGGCAGAGTTCGTCACCGGCCATCCCGCCGTCGCGGTAGACGAAGCGGCTGCCGGGCGAGATCACGAACGGCGGGTTGGAGACGATCAGGTCGAACCGCCGCTCGCCCACCGGCTCGAAGAGGCTGCCCTCGGCCGTCTCGGTGTTGTCGAAGCCGGAGAGCGCCAGGGTGAGCCGGGCGAAGGCGAGCGCCCGCGGGTTGAGGTCGGTCGCGGTGACGTGCTGCGCGTGCCGGGCGGCGTGCAGCGCCTGCACCCCGGAGCCCGTCCCCAGGTCGAGCGCGGCGCGGACCGGGCGGCGCACGGCGAGGTTGGCGAGCGTGGTGGACGCGCCGCCCACCCCCAGCACCAGCTCGCGGCGGGCCACCCCGGCGGGGCTGCCGCCACCGCCGATGCCGCTCGCGCCGCCGACCGCGCACCCCAGGTCGGAGACCACCCAGGCGTCGGCGCTCTCCAGCCCGGCCACCTCGTTCGCGTACGGCCGGACATCCACGCTGGCCCGGACCTCCGGGCCGTCCGCGGTCAGCCAGCCGTCCACCAGCGCCTCCTCGACCGGGAGGGCGGCCGCCGCCGCGGCGTACGGGACGGGCCGCTGCAGCAGGAAGAGCCGGACCAGGGTCTCCAGCGGCGTACCGCCACGGGTCGCCCGCAGGGCGGGCACCGACTCGCCACGGGCCAGCGCGGCGTAGCCGGTCGGTCCGAGCAGGTCCAGGCAGCCGTCCGCGGTGTACGAGGCGGCGAGCAGCGCCTCGCGCAGGCGGGCGAGGCGGGCGGGGTCAGGGGTGGGGAGGATGGTCACCCGGCCATTCTCCCGCCTCCCGTGGCGCGGCCCGGCCACCGGCGGGCCGCACCACGCCCGCGCCCCGGAGCTCGCGCCCCGGTGGTCAGCTCTGGGCGGGCGCCGGCGAGGAAGGCGCTCCGGAGCCTCCGGGTGCCGCCGACGGGCTGCCCGCGGGCGCCCCGGAGGGCGCCTGGGAGCCGGCGGCGGAGGGGGAGCCGGACGCGCCGGGGGAACCGCTCGCCGCAGGGGAGCCGGACGCGCCCGGGGAACCCCCGGGGGCCGGCGAACCGCTCGCCCCCGGGGCCCCGGACGCCGCGCCGGCCCCGGGGGCCACCGTCCCGGTGCTCTTGCAGCCCGGCTGCTTGGTGATCGCCGTGCCCAGGTCCCCGCTCTGCACCTTGGCCAGCGCGCTGGTGGAGACCTGCGCCAGCTGCTGCACCTGGTCGCCGATGCCCTTCAGTCCGTCGGCGAACTTCGCCTGGTCGTTCGTCGGCAGCCCGGCCAGCTTCTGCTGCACCGCCTGGTAGCCCTTGGCCGCCTGGTCGAGCGAGTTGACCACGTCCTGCTGCACGCTCGCGCCGTCGCTGCTCTTGGGTGCCCCGGCCTGGTTGATCGCCGCGGCGATCTGCTGGGTGCTGCTGGCCAGCACGCCGAGGTCCCCGGAGAGCCGCTGCTGCAGGTCGCCGGGTGTCTCGCCCTGCTTGACCTGGCCGGTGTCGCTCAGCGCGGCCTGCGCCTTGGCGACCGGGTCCCGCATCCCGTCGCAGACGGTCTTCGCCCAGGAGTCCAGCTGGGCGCTGCTGTTGTCGCTGCTGCACGCGACCGCGCCGGAGACGAGCAGCGCGCCCAGCACCGGCACCGCCAACAGGCGGCGCGTCCGGGCCCCGCCGTCCGTCCCACGTCGTCCGCCGGCGGCCCGCCCGGGCGCCGCGGCCCCACCGGTCGGCGCGACCTGCCGGCCCGCCGGCACCTGCTCGTCCACCAGGAGAACCCTTCCGTCCAGTACCGAACCGTCCCGGGTGAACCTACCCGACCGGTCCGGACCGTCCGTGCCACCCCGACCCGCTCGCCCGCCAGTGCGGCCCCCGTACGACCGAGGGCCTGGCCATCAGCGCTGGTCAGGCCCGCTCGACCCGGATCGGGTCGCCCTCGCGCACGGTGCGCAGCGCCCCCGGGTCCCCGTCCAGCACGCCCAGCAGGTTGCACGGGCTGGCCAGCCGGCACTCGTCGCCGTGCGAGACCGGGGTCGGCCCGTACGGCAGCGCCAAGCCGTCGCCGTCGGTCCGGAACGCCACCGTGCAGGGCTCGACCACCTGCTGCGCGTCCGGCTCACGCGGCACGCTCACCGGCGTGCCGAAGTACACCTCCTTACCCCAGGTGTTGGCCGAGGAGTCGATCGGCAGCTCGGCCCAGAGCGCCTCACTGGTAGGGGTCGACCGCAAGGTCGCCGTTGCCTGGCCGGCCGGCCAGAGGATGCGGATCCGCATGAAGGTCCCTCTCCGGGTCTGAATCTCGATCACTGGTCACCGATGGCCGACCGGAGTCACCGGCCGGCGCGCGGCGCCGATCGTGCCCATCGCGCCCGGGAGGGGCGAAGCCGTTCCTTCAACAGTTTGTCAATCGCGTCTCGGCATCCGCCCGGCGTCCGTCTGCCGAACGCACGGGTGGTCCCGGCGACCACCGCCAGGACCACCCCTCGGCCACCCGCCGGACCCGGCCGCCAAGCCCGGCCAGTCAGCCGCCGGCCGCCGCCTCGACGGCCTCGCCGGTCCCGGCCGCCAAGCCCCCGGACGCACCGGCGGACGGCTCGGCAGCCACACTGACCGACCGCCGCCGGGCGTTGTACACCGCCGCGACCACCAGCAGCACCGCCGCCCCGGCCACCCCGGCGCGCACCCCCGCGCTGGCGTGCACCCCGAAGCTGAACCGCACCACGGCCGGCGCGATCAGCAGCGACACCAGGTTCATCACCTTCAGCAGCGGGTTGATCGCCGGCCCGGCGGTGTCCTTGAACGGGTCGCCGACCGTGTCCCCGATCACCGTGGCGGCGTGCGCCTCGCTGCCCTTGCCGCCGTGCGCGCCGTCCTCGACCAGCTTCTTGGCGTTGTCCCAGGCGCCACCGGAGTTCGCCAGGAAGACCGCCATCAGCGTGCCGGTGCCGATCGCCCCGGCCAGGTACGCGCCGAGCGCGCCGACCCCGAACGCGAAGCCGACGGCGATCGGAGCCAGCACCGCCAGCAGCCCGGGCGTGGCCAGCTCGCGCAGCGCGTCCCGGGTGCAGATGTCGACCACCTTGCCGTACTCCGGCGTCTCGCTGCCGTCCATGATCCCCGGGTGGTCGCGGAACTGCCGCCGCACCTCGAAGACCACCGAGCCCGCCGACCGGGAGACGGCGTTGATCGCCAGGCCGGAGAAGAGGAAGACCACCGCCGCGCCCAGCAGCAGCCCGACCAGGTTGTTGGGCTGGGAGATGTCCAGGCTCAGGCTGGCCGCCCCCGCCGTCCCACCCGACACACCACCGACCGCCTCGTTGATCGCGTCGGTGAACGACCCGAACAGCGCGGTGGCCGCGAGCACCGCCGTGGCGATCGCGATCCCCTTGGTGATCGCCTTGGTGGTGTTGCCGACCGCGTCCAGTTCGGTGAGCACCCGGGCCCCGGCGCCGTGCACCTCGCCGGACATCTCGGCGATGCCCTGGGCGTTGTCCGACACCGGACCGAAGGTGTCCATCGCCACGATCACCCCCACCGTGGTCAGCAGGCCGGTCCCGGCCAGCGCGACCGCAAAGAGCGCCAGCACGATCGACCCGCCGCCCAGCAGGTACGCCCCGTACACCGCGGCGCCGATCACCACGGCCGAGTACACCGCCGACTCCAGGCCGAGCGAGATCCCGGAGAGCACCACGGTGGCCGGGCCGGTCAGCGAACTGCGCCCGACCTCCCGCACCGGTCGCCGGCTGGTCTCGGTGAAGTAGCCGGTCAGCTGCTGGATCACCACCGCCAGCGCGATCCCGATCGCCACCGCCGCGAGCGCGAAGAGCCGCGGGTCACCGTGGTGGTCCCGCAGCGAGGCCGGCACGTCGCGCAGATCACCGAAGTGGGCCGGCAGCATCACGAAGACCGCGCCGAGGACGAGCAGCAGGGAGATCCCGGCGGAGAGGAAGAAGCCGCGGTTGATCGCGGTCATCCCGCTGCGGTCGCGCGCCCGCGGCGCCACCGCGACGATGCCGAGGACGGCGGTGACCACGCCGATCGCCGGCACCACCAGCGGCAGCACCAGCCCGACGTCGCCGAACACCGCCCGGCCCAGGATCAGCGCGGCGACCAGGGTCACCGCGTACGACTCGAAGAGGTCCGCCGCCATGCCCGCGCAGTCCCCGACGTTGTCGCCGACGTTGTCCGCGATGGTGGCGGCGTTGCGCGGGTCGTCCTCGGGGATGCCCTGCTCGACCTTGCCCACCAGGTCGGCGCCGACGTCGGCCGCCTTGGTGAAGATGCCGCCGCCGACCCGCATGAACATCGCCAGCAGCGCCGCGCCGAACCCGAAGCCCTCCAGCACCTTCGGCGCGTTGGCCCGGTAGATCAGCACCACGATGGCCGCGCCGAGCAGCCCCAGGCCGACCGTGCACATCCCGACCACACCGCCGGTCCGGAAGGCGATCCGCATCGCGCGGTGCTGCGCGGGCCGTTCCTGGCCCGCCGTCACGCCCCGGGCCACCGCCGCCACCCGGACGTTCGCCCGGACTGCGAGCCACATGCCCAGATAGCCGGTGGCCGCCGAGAAGACCGCGCCGACCAGGAAGAAGGCCGAGCGCCCGAGCCGCTGCGACCAGCCGTCCGCCGGTAGCAGCAGGAGCAGGAAGAACACCCCGGCCGCGAAGACGCCGAGGGTGCGGAACTGCCGGGCCAGGTAGGCGTTGGCCCCCTCCTGGACGGCCTCCGCGATCCGCCGCATCGCCGGCGTCCCGGCCTCGTACACCAGCACCTGACGTACCAGCAGAACGGCTACCCCCAGGGCGGCCAGGGCGATCAGACCGATGATCAGGACGAGAATACGATTCCCCCCGCTGAGCACAGCGGCCCCGGACGTACCGTCGGCCATTTCCAGGCCGGTATGGAAAAGAATCGATGGGTGCACTGAACCGGATGTGATGAGAGTGAATCCCGCCATGCGTCCTCCCTGACGACTGGCACGCCGGCCTGTTGGCACGCCGCGCGAGTGGCTCTGGTGGCACAGGCGACCGGGCCCGACCCAGCTGACCCGACCGGATATCTCAGGAGTGTAGGAATCAACGCGTGATTGAAATAGTCCGCGTGCAGGACAGCCCGCAAAGAATCATGGGCGGTTGCCGAAAACCCGGAGTTTTCGGCAACCGCCCATGATTTTCAGCCGACGATGCGCCGTTGCCGCACCGGTGGACCGTCACCCCGGCAGCCTCAGCGGCATCTTGAGGCACCGTCCGCGCTGCGGGGCCCACGGCATGCCAATGGCCCCGACGTTCCGTCAGGGCCACGTGTCAGGCGTCTGGCGCGGGCCTCGGACGTCAGGCCACCGCCACCGGCCAGCTCATCCGGATCACACCGCCGTCGTCGTCCCGGCCGACCTCCAGGTCCTCGACCAGCCCGGTGATCACCGCGAGGCCCAGGGTGTCCTCGGAGCCGTCGGCGGACTCCTCCGCTCCGCCGGAGGCGATCAGGTCACTGAGCGGCCCGGCGCCGTCGCCGACCTCGATGAGGAAACGCTTCTCCTGGTCGGTCAAGGCCACCCGGACCGCTCCGCCACTACCGCTGCCGCGCTGGTGCAGGCCAACGGCCCGGGAACAGGCCTCGCCGACCGCCAGCCGGACCTCATCGAGCACCGACTCGTCCACGCCGGCCCGTCTGGCCACCGCCGCCGCCACCAGCCGTGCGGTCCGCACGTGCTCCGGAAGGGCGCTGAATCGAAGTTCGACGGTTGCCATCTCTCCCCCTCGGGGTTCTTTCCGCCGGGCGTCCGACGCCGATCGCCGACGCTCTGCTGCCGGACGGTCCTGCTCACTCGACCACACCGCACGCGGGCTCTGCCCGGCCAGCGCCCTGTGCGGGCCGGCCCAGCCGCCCAGGGGCACGTCAAAGCACCCAGGCCGCACAGCGTGCCTGGCAGGGCCGCCACACCGACCGGACGGGCAGGCCGAGCCACCGTCGCACCGGCCGGCTGGCCGGGCGAGGGGCGCAGGGCCGCCGACCGGGCGGCCGGGCCGCCATGACCCGGCCGCGGACGCCCGCGCGAACGGTCCCGCGTCAGTCGGTCGAGTTGACCGCGTCATCCACCGTGGAGTGGATCGGGAACACCTTGGTCAGACCGGTGATCCGGAAGATCTTCAAGATCCGCTCCTGGGTGCAGACGAGGCGCAACGAGCCCTCGTGCGCACGCACCCGCTTCAGGCCACCCACCAGCACGCCCAGACCGGTCGAGTCGAGGAAGTCCACGCCCTCCATGTCGACAACCAGGTGATAGTTGCCGTCGTTGACGAGCTCGACCAGCTGCTCGCGCAGCTTCGGGGCGGTGTACACATCGATCTCGCCGCCAACCTCGACGATCGTGCGATCGCCGACGGTACGGGTCGACAGGGACAGGTCCACGGAACCTCCAGCACCTTGCCTTGCTACGTCATATTGCGTTCTACGGCGAGTCGGGCGGCATCGGCCGTCTCGGCTGCCGATCCCGGCCACTGCGGTCTGTCACCGCATGGTCGAACGACCGGCCCAGGTGCCGCCGGCCCGGCCAACTGGCCGCCACCGCCTCATTCAACCACCTGGCACCATGCCCGCACGATGGCTTGCCGCGATTCTCCGTCACTCCAGTGACACACTGGGTCCTCGTGCCGCCCAGCCATCGCCTGCCCGAAGCCCTGCTCACGACCCTGGTCGCCAGCCGGGGGCGCTCGGACCGGCTCACCCATACGGAGCATCTGCCCGCACGGCGGGCCCGTCATTCCGCCTGGCCCGACTCGATCCGCCCGGAGATCCGCGCCGCCGCCCTGCAGCTCGGAGTGGAGCGACCCTGGGCCCACCAGGCGGAGGCGATGAATCTGGCCCGGGCCGGTCGAACTGTGGTGCTCGCCACAGGCACCGCCTCGGGCAAGTCGCTGGCCTACCTGGCGCCAGTGCTCAGCGAGCTGCTCGACGGAACCGAGGCGCCGAACGGCCGCGGTTCCACCGCGCTCTACCTCGCCCCGACCAAGGCACTGGCCGCCGACCAGCGCCGCCGGGCCGCCGAACTCGCGCCGCCCCGGGTCCGGGCCGCGCTCTACGACGGCGACACCCCCGCCCAGGAGCGCGAGTGGGTCCGGCAGTACGCCTCGTACGTGCTCACCAACCCGGACATGCTGCACCGCGGCATCCTCCCGGCACACTCCCGGTGGGCCTCCTTCCTGAAGGCACTGCGCTACGTGGTGATCGACGAGTGCCACACCTACCGCGGCGTCTTCGGCTCGCACGTCGCCCAGGTCCTGCGCCGGCTGCGCCGGCTCTGCCGCAGGTACGGATCCGAACCCATCTTCCTGCTCGCATCGGCCACCGCCGCCGACCCCGCGGCGGCGGCCGAGCGGCTCACCGGACTGCCCGCGGTCGCGGTCACCGAGGACGCGTCGCCCCGCGGTCCCCTGGTCTTCGCGCTGTGGGAACCCCCGCTCACCGGGTACGTCGGCGAGAACGGCGCCCCGGTCCGGCGGACCGCCACCGCGGAGGCCGCCTACCTGCTCACCGATCTGGTGGCGGACGGCACCCGCACGGTCGCCTTCGTCCGCTCCCGGCGGGCTGCGGAGCTGGTCGCGCTGCAGGCCCAGGACAACCTCGACGCGGCCCTCGCCAACAGGGTCGCCGCCTACCGCGGTGGCTACCTCGCCGAGGAGCGTAGGGCCCTGGAACGGGACCTCCACTCGGGCCGGCTGCTCGGCCTGGCCTCCACCTCCGCGTTGGAGCTCGGGGTCGACGTCTCCGGCCTGGACGCCGTGCTGCTGGCGGGCTACCCGGGCACCCGCGCCTCGCTGTGGCAGCAGGCCGGGCGGGCCGGACGCAAGGGCCAGGGGGCGCTCGCCGTCCTGATCGCCCGGGACGACCCGCTGGACACCTACCTGGTGCACCACCCCGAGGCGCTGTTCGAGCGCCCGGTGGAGGCCACCGTGCTGGATCCGGACAACCCCCACGTGCTCGCCCCGCACCTCTGCGCCGCGGCGGCCGAACTCCCGCTCGGCCCGGAGGACCGGGCCCTCTTCGGTCCGGCCAGCGAACAGCTGCTGCCGGCCCTGGAGCAACGCGGACTGCTGCGACGACGCTCCGACGGCTGCTGGTACTGGACCCGCCGGGAGCGCGCGGCCGACGCCGTCGACCTGCGCGGCAGCGGCGGGAACCCGGTCCAGATCGTGGAGGTGTCGACCGGACGGCTGCTCGGCACGGTGGACGCGGCCGCCGCCCACACCACGGTGCACACCGGCGCCGTCCACCTCCACCAGGGCCGGACCTATCTCGTCCGGGAGCTGGACCTGGAGACCTCGGTGGCCCTGGTCGAGTCCGCCAACCCGAGCTACACCACCGCCGCCCGCGACACCACGGCCATCTCGGTGCTGTCCACCGACCGCAGTGTGGCGTGGGGCGCGGGCAGGCTCAGCTTCGGCTCGGTGGAGGTGGTCAACCAGGTGGTCGGCTTCCTTCGCAAGCGGATCTCGACCGGGGAGATCCTCGGCGAGACCAAGCTCGACCTGCCGCCCAGGACGCTGCGCACCCGAGCGGTCTGGTGGTCCGTCACCGAGGAACAGCTGCTGGACGCGACCGTCCCCTTCGACCAGTTGCCCGGCGCCGCGCACGCCGCCGAGCACGCCTCGATCGGCCTGCTGCCGCTCTTCGCGACCTGCGACCGCTGGGACATCGGCGGCGTCTCGGTGCCCCTGCACCCGGACACCCGGCTGCCCACCGTGTTCGTCTACGACGGGCACCCGGGTGGCGCCGGGTTCGCGGAGCACGGCTTCCGTCGCGCGGTCGAGTGGCTCACCGCGACCCGGGACGCCATCGCGGCCTGCGAGTGCGAGCGTGGCTGCCCCTCCTGCGTGCAGTCGCCCAAGTGCGGCAACGGGAACGACCCGCTGGACAAGGCCGGCGCGGTGCGGTTGCTGACCGTCCTGCTCGCTGGTGCTCCCCGCGAGTAGCCACCGGGCCGCAACGGTCTGGTCCGGCGTGGCGGAGCCGGATCCGGCCCGCGCACGGCCGAGCGACCACTCCGGGCCGGCCCGGGCCTGGGCGAGGGCCGGGCCGAGCGGCACCAGCAGACCCGCCGGCGGCACCCGCACCACCACGTCCACCTGGTCCGCCGCCAGGTCGACCCGGCAGGACACCACGGTTGCCCGTTGCCCCGCCGCGATCGCGACCGCCCGGCCACAGCCGCCATCGGCGTCCAGCAGGAGGTGGTCGGCGGCCGCGAGCGCGGCGAGGTCGGCCGCCGACTCGGCACGGTGCCTGGCGGCGAGCACCGTGCCCAGCGCCAGGATCACCCCGAACACCGCGCAGCAGAGGAACATCAGCGAGACCAACCAGACCGTCGCGGAGCCCAGTTCGGGCCCCGCCGCTCCCTGGCCGGACACCCTCACCGCCCCCGCCCGCCCCACACCGCCTCGACGGCCACCGAGTCGACCCGTCGTCATCACACTTCACCACCCGTCGAATCCTCCAGAGCGGCCACCGCGTCGCCGGCCACCGTGACGGAGAGCGCGGAGGCCAGGCGGCCCGGCCCGAGACACTCGGCCTCCACCACCACCCGGACCACGCCGGCCTGCCGCGTCAGCCGGACCACCGCGCCCGGCGGCGCGGCCCTGGTCGCCACGACCACCGCGTCACCGTCGCCCCTGGCCGCCGCCCGTGCCCCGACCCTCGCCGCGTCGATGCAGCGGAGCTTGGCGGCGGCCGCCGCCCCGCCCCACAGCACCATCGCCAGCAGCAGCACCAGCGCCGGCAGGGCAACGGCCGTCTCCGCGGTGACGTAGCCACCGTCCCGGCCGCCGCGCACCCCGCCCGCGCCACCGGGAGGGCTGCGGCGAGCGCGCTCAGACCACATGGAGCGCCCGGTTGACCAGTTCGGTCAGCGCATCACTGACCGTGCCACCGGTCAGCACCTTGTAGAGCAACGCGGCGAACCCGCACGCGGCGACCGTCCCGATCGCGTATTCGGCGGTTGACATCCCCGCGTCCGGCGCCACCGACAGGCGACGTCGCACCCAGCGGGGCAGCCGGCGCACCCCGCGCCGGACGACCTCGCGGGCCGGCCGGTGCCGCGGCACCCGCTGCCGGGCCCAACCGGCCAGCGGTACCCCGCCGTTCGGCACCGCAGGGGCGAGCGGTCCCGGACACGCCTGCTCGGCGTGCTCGTGGGAGGGGAACGGGATGAACCGGAAGCGGGACACCGAGTCGTGCGCGATGTTCTTCATGACCTGACCTCCTGGTGTTCTTGTACTGATCTGCCGTCAACTTCTTTGCGAAAAAGCACTCGCCAGTCCGGTCACCACCGGCACGATGCCGACCAGGACGAACGCTGGCAGGAAGCAGAGCCCCAGCGGCGCGGTGGCCAGCACCCCGGCCCTGCGGACCCTGGCGTGAGCCGCTGCGGCCACTTCGGCCCGCTGGGCGGCCGCCAGACCCACCAGCGGCGCGGCTGCCGGAGCCCCACTGACGCTGGTCCGGACGAGGCAGTGGGCGAGCGGCGCCAATGCGGGACACCCGACCCCGAGCCGCTCCCAGCAAATCGTGGGCGCAGCCCCGAGGTTCAGCTCCGCCGAGACCGCGGCCAGCCGCCCCTCCATGGCGCCGCCCACCGCCCGGGCAACGGCCGCCGCCGCCCGGGCAGGTGAGGCCGACGAGACCAGGCAGGCTGCCAGGAGCTCTGCGGTGAGCGGAATTTGGGCCATCAGATGGGCCAGCTCCAACTCCGCCCGACGGGCCCGTCTGCCGCGCAGCCATGGCAGCCCGACCTTCACCATCGCCGTGGTGAGCGCTCCGAGCAGCGGAGCGATCGCTCCGCCGGTCAGCGTGGCCGGTACACCCGCCCTCAGTGGTGGAGTGAACTCACCTACGGGCCAATCCTGTTGCTCTGCCCGGTCGCCGCACCCCCACCCTCCGGCCACTCGGACCGGCCCGGCCCGGGCGAATCCCCCGGGATGACGGCGATGCCGCCCGCCCGGTCCGCGCCTTCCACCCGATAGGCGCACCGCGCGCGCCCGCCGGGACCGCCTGCGCAGCAACCAACCGAGCGACCAGAGGGTCCCGACCATCAGACCAGCCGCGTCAGCCAGCAGGAGCAGCGCCATGACCAGCGGCGGCGGGACCGCGTGAGCACCGAGGACGCTGGTCATCGCCCCACCGCCGGAGTTCGAGAACCTACCGGACGCGGCCGCCGGACGGCCCACGCATCCGCGCACCGAGGGGGTCCGGCAACACAGTTCGGCCTTCGCCCCGCCCGCGCACCGAGCCGGTCGCCGCGCACCGCGACCGCGAGGGGCCCACCAAGCCCACCGGCCCCGGCGAGTTGGGCACCACGCACGATCCGGTCCGTCCAGGCCAACCCGGCCGCCTCCAGAAGCGCCCCGACACCCAGACACCCCAGCCCCAAGGAGGTGTGCAGCAGGACCTCCCAGGGCTGCGCACCGAGTAGCCCACCCAGCAGCAGTCCACACCCCGGCAGCGCCGCCAACAGCACCGCCGTGGTCCGTGGCCCGGCCAACTCGCCCTCGATCGCCTGCGCCAGGGCGCGATCGGCCCGCAGCGCCTCGGCGACCCGGTCGAGACCTGCGGCCAGTCCGCCGCCGCTCTCCGTGGTGATCTGCCAGCAGGCCGCGACGGCCGCCGCTCCCCCGCCGCCCGGCTGCCCCGCCACCCAGAGGAGGGCAGCCGGGACGTCCGCGCCGTACCGACTGGCTGACAGCCGACTCACCGCCTCGGGACCGAGGCGGGCGAGCAGCCCTCCGGAGTCGCGTTCCCCGCTCGTGACCGCCACCATCGCCTGCTCGGGTGTGGCCCCACCGCGCAACTCACCGGCCAGCGCGGCACAGAGTTCGACCACCGCGTCCGCCCGCCCACGCGCCGCGCGACGCACCCGCCGACCGATCCGCCATCGATACGCCGGGTGGACGGCCAACGCCATGGCCACCAGGGGAACCGGCGACCGTGTCGGCAGGGCTGCCCCGAGCCCGACCGCGACCAGCAGTAACTCCGGCACCAGCCAGGGGATCCGCGCCCATCCCCGCCCGTCGATCAGCATCCGCACCAGGTGCGCGCCCCGCCCGGCCAGGCGGTCCGCTCCGGCACCCCCGCAGCCGGCTTCGCCGAAGAGGCCGTCCGACCGCCGTCGAGCCCGGCTCGAGCGGTTCAGCCACCACCAGGCAGCCAGGGTCACGACACAGAGGACCAGGACCGAGGCCGGCTCCAAGCACTCGCTCATCACCCGATCCCCGTTCCCGCCACCACGCCACGCGCCGCACAGAGTCGTTCCAGCCGCGCCCAGCCCGGCCCCCGGACCACCGAACCGTCCGGGGCGAGCACCACCGCAGGCTGGGTCACGGCCAGACCGGCCGGGTCGGCGGTCACCGTGTGCACCTCGGCCACCCGCCGCCGCCCACTGGCGGGATCCCGGACCAGATGGACCACCAGGTCGAGGGCCGCCCGCAGCTGGCTGTGCAGGGCGAGCCGGTCGAGACCGGCCATCGAGCCGAGGGCCTCCAACCTGACCGGCACATCGACCGCGGCGTTGGCGTGCACAGTGCCGCAGCCGCCCTCGTGGCCGGTGTTGAGAGCGGTCAGCAGGTCGAGCACCTCGGCGCCCCGGACCTCACCCACCACCAGCCGGTCGGGGCGCATCCGCAGCGCCTGCCTGACCAGGTCGCGCAAGGTCAGCTCGCCCAGCCCTTCCTGGTTGGGCGGCCGGCTCTGCAACCGGACCACATGCGGATGGTCCGGCCGGAGTTCCGCCGAGTCCTCAGCGATGACGATGCGCTCGGTCGGCCCCACCAGGCCCAGCAGGGCCGCCAGCAGGGTGGTCTTGCCGGTACCGGCGCCCCCGCTGATCAGCAGCGAGAGCCGGGCACGTAGCACACCCCGGAGGAGTTCGGCACCCGCCGCGGGCAGCGCCCCCGTCCGGACGAGCTCATCCAGCGTGAACGGCCGAGGGCGGTTGCCGCGCAGCGAGATGTGGGTGCAACTCTCGGCGATCGGCGGCAACACCGCGTGCAACCTGGTCCCGTCGGGCAACCGGGCGTCGACCCAGGGGCGGGCGTCGTCGAGCCGCCGCCCGGCGGCGGTGGCCAGCCGGTGTGCGAGGCGGCGCACCGCCTCCCGGTCCGCGAAACGGACCCCGGCCTCGCGACACAGCCCGCTGCCCCGGTCCACCCAGATCTCGTCCGGCCCGTTGACCAGGACGTCGGTCACTTCGGGATCCGCCAGCAGCACGTCCAACGGCCCGGCCCCGACCAGCTCCGAGTGCAACGAGCGCACGGTGTCCAGAACGTCGTCCCCACCGAGCGGCGGACGGGCGGCCCGCAGCGCCGCAGCCACCGAACCACTGGTCGGAGCCGCCCCGGCCTCGGCCAGTCGTAGCCGCACGGCGTCGATCAGTTCGGCGCCGCGCCCGGCTCCCGGTCCACGCGGCGGCCCCGGCGACCCAGCGGGGTCAGCCGGCCGCCGGACGGCCACCAGGTGCGCCCGCCGCCCCGCCTGTTCGGGCCGCCGGCCCCACGGGAGACGGCGCGTGCCGGGATATCCGGTCGAGGTCGTCCGGCTGTTCATGAGACCGCTCCTCCGTTGATGGTGATCGTGGGCATGACTTCGGTGAGATAGCCGGTGCAGAAGCGCGCGAGCGCCCCGTGCCGGCGCAGGCCGGGTGGGTTGCCGCGCTCGACGTCGACCGGCAGTCCGGCCTCCCGGGTGACCTCGCCGGCCAGTGGCAGACCGAGTCCGCGTGCGATCTCCGCGCTCGACAGGCCGATCGGTCCGGGCAACCGGATCACGGCCCGCAGGTCCGCCAACCGCATCGCGATCGCGGTGGCCACCCGGCCGGCCGCGGTGATCCCTCTCAGCTCGGCCGGCACCAGCAGCAGGCCGGTGTCGGCCTGGTCCAGTGCCTCCCGGGTGGCCGGGTCGAGATGTCGGGGAAGGTCGAGGACGACCAGGCCGCCTCGGCGCCGGGCCGCCGCGAGCACACTTCGCATGGCCTCCGGCGGGATCACCAGTGCGTCGCTCCGGTCCCAGGAGAGCGCCGACAGGCTGTGCAGCTGCGGTAGCGCATCGGCGAGTTCGGGACCGCTCAGGCGACCGCGCGCGGCGGCCAGATCCGGCCAGCGCAGCCCGTCGGCCGACTCGCCACCCAGCAGCACGTCCAAGCCGCCGCCGAGCGGGTCGCCGTCGATGAGCATCGTCCGATGCCCCGCCCGCGCCGCGGTCACGGCCAGCGCGCAGGCCAGCGTGGACGCGCCGGCCCCGCCCCGCCCGCCGATCACGGCGACGGTGAGCGCCGGGGGTCCCACCCGCTCCACGGCATCGGCGATCCGGTCGAGCAGCCAGGACTCCGCGTCGGGCAGGAAGAGCACCTCTTCGGCACCGAGTTCGATGCCCCGGACCCAGACGTCGTGATCGCCGAGGTCCGAACCGAGCAGAAGCACCCCCGGACGCCGAGTAAGCCCGGCGCAGTGCTCCGAGACGTCGTCGCCGATCAACACGAGTGGGACGGCCTCCCACACGTGAAGCGGTGGCGGCGCCCCGGACAGCACCTGCGGCTCGGTGCCGGCCGCCGCGCAGAGCCGGAGCAGGTGCTCGGCCAGAGCCTCGTCCGCGGTGAGGATGAGCGGGCCCTTGGCCTCCCGGTCCTCGGCCCCGGGCTCGTACTGGTCGGTGGTGGGTGTCGACACGCCTGCCTCCCCGGCGTCGGTCGCTCGCCGGCGGGGCCGCGAGCGACGGTGGGAACCTCGGCCGACGGCCTGGCATCAGGGGGCGAACCGCACCCCGGACCGGCCGTCGCTTCGGCGTGGCCCCCACAGTGCCGTCGGGCCGGCCGTTCGTCTGCCGCGAAGCGATTTCTGTGGATAACCCGGGGGGTGTGGACAAATCCGAGTCCACTCGAGAGGGCTCACTTCACTCGTGCGGGCGTATCTCGGCAATGAATTGACAACCGCCGAACAGTCGCCCCGAGCGAAGCATTGGACTACGGAGAGTGATCAACGGCGGCGGGGCTCCGCCGCCCTTCCCCGCCCGGTACGCCACGCCCGGCACCCCTCCGACACCTCCCCCACGCCAGCCGCCGGCCTTGGAAAATGGGCCCGGACATGCGACGACCCCCGCCGGGGGGGAGAGCGGGGGTCGTCTATCCACGGCCCGACTCGGGGGGGAGGAGCCGGACCGGGTTAGCACGGTCGCGAACGATCCGTGACTTCCATGGTGTACCCGAGCGGCCAGAAACACAAACCCGCAGGGCCCTGAGTACACCGAATGGCGGCGTCATCGAAGCCGCCATCTATCCTCGGTTGCTGTGGACACCACCGAGAACGCCGACCTCGCCAACGGCGACGAGAACTCCGCCTCGGAGACCGCGCCGACCGCCGCTCCGGAGCCGACCCCCGCCTCGGACCACGACGCGAGTGCCGTCCCGGCGGCGGTCCAGCCGGACGGCGCGACACCGGGGGACGACACCCCCCGAGCCACGGCCCCAGGCGATTCCACCCGCGCCGGACTGCCCGGCGCACCCCACCCCCACCCGGCCGCCCCGCGCACCGCCGCCTTCTTCGACCTCGACAAGACGATCATCGCCAAGTCGAGCGCCCTCGCCTTCAGCCGCCCCTTCTACCAGGGCGGTCTGATCAACCGTCGGGCCGTACTCAAGAGCGCCTACGCCCAGTTCGTCTTCCTGGTCGGCGGCGCGGACCACGACCAGATGGAGAAGATGCGGCAGTACCTCTCCACCCTGACCCGTGGCTGGAACGTGCAGCAGGTCCGCGAGATCGTCGCCGAGACGCTGCACGGCCTGATCGACCCGTTGATCTACGAGGAGGCCGCCTCCCTGATCGTGCGGCACCACGCCGCCGGTCGCGATGTGGTGATCGTCAGCAGCTCCGGAGCCGAGGTGGTCGAGCCGATCGGCGCCATGCTCGGCGCCGACCACGTCATCGCCACCCGACTGAAGATCGAGGACGGCCGGTACACCGGCGAGATCGAGTACTACGCCTACGCCGAGAACAAGGCGGCCGCGATCCGCGAGCTGGCCGAGCGGCAGGGCTACGACCTCGCGGAGTGCTACGCCTACAGCGACTCCATCACCGATCTGCCACTGCTGGAGGCGGTCGGCCGCCCCTCCGCGGTCAATCCCGACCGCGGGCTGCGCAAGGAGGCCGTGGCCCGTGACTGGCCGGTACTGGTCTTCGATCGTCCCATCGAACTGCACCGCCGGCTGCCCGAGTTCAGGGCCCCCAGTCGCACGGCGGTGGTCGCCGTCGCGGTCGGAACGGCCATGGTGACCGCCGGGCTGGTCTGGCACCTGGCCAAGCGGCAGCGTCCGGTCAACTGACCAACTGGCAGCATCTGTCAGCAAATCGGACAAAAGGTAAAGAATTCGCCGTTCGAGTTCCGTTTGCCCCGGATCCGAGATACAAAGGGTTTACGGCCCGCGAGACCCGGAAGGACCCGAAGAGGTCAGACCGACACCGCAGTTCAGGCCCCACGGACCGCGTACAGGTTCCGAGCACCCACGTGCAGCCGACCCGCGATACGGGCCGCCGCACCAGGCGAACGGGCAGGATCCCCGCCTGATGGGCACATCCGGTGCACGCATGGTCACCCGGAACGCTGTGCCAGCGGCGGTACCAGCGGTCAGGGTGCCGCCGCAACTCACTGCCCGGCCCGGGAACGGACCGGAGCGGGAACGGACCGATTCGGCCGGTCAGACCATTCCGCGCTGCATCGCCTCGCAGACCGCCGTGCTCTCTCGGACCCCCAGTCCCACCGCCAACCCGCAGTGCCCGATCCAGTGCGCCAGCCCCTCGGGCGTCCCACTGGCATAGCCGGCCAGCGCCTGCCGGTAGGCGGCCGTGCCGAGTTCGACCAGTCCCACCTCGGCCGGGCAGATCGCCTTCGGGTCCAGCCCCTCGGTGATCAGCACGATCCGCTGTGCGGCCCGGGCGACCACCCCGTTGTGGGAGGCGAACGGGCGCAGCGCCAGCAGCTCGCCGTGCACCACCGCCGCCACGACCAGTGCGGGAGCCGCACCGACGGCACCCGAGGTGCGCGCCACCAGGAGCTGGGACAGCTGGTCCAGCCGCGCGGCGGCCTCCTCGGGCATGGGCGCCGACGGCAGCGCGGTCGTCACCGGCACGGGCTGGACGGTCGGCGCGACACGAGCCGCCACCCCCTCGGCGGCCGCCAGCTCCAAGGGGAAGAGCTCGTCGACCGGCTCGCCGGCCTGCCGGGGCCGCCCGGCCGAGCTCCCCTCGCCGGCCGCCAGCAGATGCAGCCGCGCCAGGACCTGCAGCGGCGAGGTCCGCCACACGCTCAGCAGCTGCCCCGCCTCGGCCGAGAGCCGCAGCGCCCCACCGATGACGCGATCCTGCTCGCCGGCACTGAAATCGCTCCGCCGCCGAACCTCTTCGAGCGGCCAGTCGGCGCCGGCCAAGGCGGCCGAGGCGCGAGCCCCACGCAGCGCGGCCTCCGAGGTGACCTCGGGCGCGCGCCGCCGCATCACCCGGTGGCCGTACAACCGGTCCACGGCCTTGCGGACCTCGGCGACGGACTCGGGAACCCCGGGCAGCTCGGCCAGCGGGGCAAGCGGATCAGTTCCAGTGCTCACCTACCCGAGGGTAACGACCCCCTCGACCCGGCCCGCACAGCAACCCCGGCGTCACCCGTTCGAGGCAATCCTCCGGACCCTCCGGCGGGGCGGCGAGGGCCATGGCTACCATGACGCTATCGGTGACGATAACGATTACCAACAAGCTGACGGCCGGCGCCTCCGTGGCGATCGGCGGAACGAAAGCCGGGAATCCAGATGAAGATCGCCTTTGTTGGCAAGGGCGGCAGTGGCAAGACCACCCTGTCGGCGCTGTTCATCCGCCATCTCGCCGCCGACGGCCGGCCGGTGATCGCGATGGACGCCGACATCAACCAGCACCTGGGGCCGGCCCTGGGCCTGACTGATGATCAGGCAGCCGCGCTTCCCTCGCTCGGCGCCCACCTGCCGGAGATCAAGGAGTACCTGCGCGGCAGCAATCCCCGGCTGGCATCGGCGGACGTCATGATCAAGACCACCCCGCCCGGCCGCGGCTCCCGGCTGCTGCGGATCGTCGAGGAGAACCCGGTCTACGCGACCTGCGCACGTCCGATCGCCCTCGACGAGGGCTCGGTGCGACTGCTAGCCACCGGTGCCTTCACCGAGGAGGACCTCGGCGTGGCCTGCTACCACTCCAAGGTCGGCGCGGTCGAGCTGCTGCTCAACCATCTGACCGACGGTCAGGACGAGTACGTGGTGACGGACATGACGGCCGGCTCGGACTCCTTCGCCTCCGGCCTGTTCACCCGGTTCGACCTCACCTTCCTGATCGCCGAACCGACCCGGAAGGGCGTCTCGGTCTACCGGCAGTACAAGGAGTACGCCCGCGACTTCGACATCGCGTTGCGGGTGGTCGGCAACAAGGTCCAGGGACAGGCCGACCTGGATTTCCTGCGCCGCGAGGTGGGGGACGACCTGCTGGCCACCTTCGGCCACTCGGACTGGGTCCGCCGCCTGGAGCAGGGTGAGGCGCCGCCGCTGAGCGCGCTCGAACCCACCAACCGCGAGGTGTTGGAGCTACTGAAGGCCGAGGCGGACGCGGCGTACCACCGGCGGGACGCCGGCCGGTACACCGCCCAGGCCGTCCACTTCCACCTGCGCAACGCGGAGAGTTGGGGCAACGCGAAGACCGGCACGGACCTGGCAGCGCAGGTGGACCCGGAGTTCACCCTCGGCCGGCAGACCGGCGTACCCGCCCAGAACCCGGCCGCCGCGCCCGCCTGACCTCCCGAGCAATCCCACCGGGACCCGACCGAGGGGCGGGGGGGGGGGGGGGGGGGGGGGGGGGGGAGGGAGCGGGGGGGGGGGGGGCGGGGTCCCACCCTTTCCCTTTCCCCCTCGGCGGGGGAGATCTTT
>NZ_JBVHLF010000004.1:0-77355 GCF_055559155.1 Kitasatospora sp. NPDC024654 | reverse complement strand
TCCCCTACGTCTCCCCACCCCCTCCCCCCCCCCCCCCCCCCCCCCCCCCCCCCCCCCCCCCCCCTCCCCCCCCCCCCCCCCTTCTCCCCCCCCCCCCCCCCCCCCCCCCCCCCCCCCCCTCCGGCCGTCCCAGCCGGTCCACCACCCGTGCCCGTGCCACTCGGAGGGGTGAATCTCGGCTTCAGGGCTCCCGCACACACTTACGCTGTGCAAAGCTTCCATTACCAGCAGTTTACCAAGTCTTGATTCATCGACTTGATGGTGCGCGGGCGGGCCGCTGTCCAACGGCGGTCCGCCCGTACCATCCCGCCCCACCGTCGCGACCCACGACAGCCGATCCGAGCCCGAGCAGAACCCGCGGAGTTGACTGCGTTCGTTCCCCCGGAAAGACGGGAAGCCATGACCCTCGACACTCCTTCTCCCCCCGCCGGTCCTCCCCCCGCCGGCACCACCCCCGTGAGCCACGCCCCGCCCGGTGGCACGCCCTCCCGCCGAGCCCGGCTCCACGTATTGGCGCGCCACGACCTGCCGGCCTCCGTGGCGGTCTTCCTGGTCGCCGCGCCCTTCGCGCTCGGCATCGCCCTGGCCACCGGCGCGCCGCTGACCGCCGGCCTGGTGGCGGCAGCGGTCGGTGGCATCGTCGCCGGCCTACTGGGTGGCACTCCACTCCAGGTCAGCGGTCCCTCGGCGGCGTTGACCGTGATCACAGCGGGGCTGATCAGCCAGTACGGCTGGCAGGCCACCTGCGCGATCACCGTGACGGCCGGGCTACTGCAGATCCTGCTGGGCGCGCTGCGGACGGCCCGGTCGGCACTGGCGATCTCGCCCGCGGTGGTCCACGGGATGCTCGCCGGGGTCGGCATCACCGTCGCACTCGCGCAGTTGCACGTCGTGCTCGGCGGGTCGCCGCAGCGCTCGGCGGTGGCCGATCTGCGGGCGCTGCCAGCACAGTTGGCGGGCCCGCATCTGCCCGCCCTGGCAGTCGGCCTGCTCGCCGTCGGGGTCCTCTGCGGCTGGCCGCGGCTCGGCAGGCTGCCCGGACGGGCCGGGCGGATCGGCGGCCTCGTGGCGAGGGTGCCCGCGCCGCTGGCGGCGGTCGCCGGCGGGACGGCGCTGGCCGCCGGCTGTGACTTCGAACTGGCTCGGGTCGAACTACCGGGCTGGCGCGAACACCAACTGGTCGCGCTGCCGCACGCTCCGCTGCTCGGCCTGCTCGGAGCCGTGGTGACGGTCACCGTGGTGGCGAGCGTGGAGTCGCTGCTCTGCGCGGTCGCGGTGGACCGACTCGGCGGCGACGCCGGGCAGTTGGACCGCGAGTTGCGCGGGCAGGGGGTGGCCAACCTGCTCAGCGGGTTGCTGGGCGGCCTGCCGGTGGCAGGCGGCGAGGTCCGCAGCTCCGCCAACGTCCGGGCCGGGGCCCGGAGTCGGTGGGCTGCCGTGCTGCACGGCGGGTGGGTCCTACTGGCCGCCGTGGCGCTGACCGGCGGGATGCGACGGATTCCGCTGGCCGCGCTCGCCGCGCTGGTGATGGTGGTGGGCATCCGGATGGTGAGCTTCGCGCACATCCGGCGGGTGCACCGGCACCGGGAGTTCCCGATCTACCTCACCACCGTGGTCGGTGTGGTGCTGTTCGGGGTTCCGCTCGGCGTGGCCATGGGTGGGGGCATCGCACTGCTGCTGGCCCTCTACCGGCTGACCAGGGCGCACGTCGACGCCACCGCCCGGCCGGACGGCTCGTACGGCGTGGAGCTGCACGGCCCGCTGACCTTCGTCACCGTCCCGCGGCTGACCAGGACACTCGGTGCCATTCCCACCGGCGCCGAGGTCACGGTCTGCCATGACGGCTCGTTTCTGGACCATCCGGCCTTCGAGGCGCTGCACTCCTGGCGCTCGGCCCACATCCTCCGAGGCGGCCGGGTCTCGATGCTGACGGAGCAACACGGTGCCGAGGCGCTCGATCCGGACGGCACAGTGCGGACCACGGGCCCGGCCGAGCCGCACCGTTTCCACGCCTGGACACCGTGGGTCGGCCACCACCGCATCGACCAGGACGAGGACCCGCACGGCCGCCTGCTCGCGGGCGTCCGCGGCTTCCAGTTGCACACCGCACCGCTGGTCCGGCCAGAGCTGGCTCGACTGGCGCGCGAGGGGCAGACGCCGTCCCAGCTCTTCATCACCTGCGCCGACTCGCGGATGGTGACCAGCATGATCACCAGCAGCGGCCCCGGCGATCTCTTCACGGTGCGCAATATCGGCAACCTCGTCCCCGCCCCGCACGAACCGGGCGCCGCCGACGACTCGGTGGCGGCCGCCGTGCAGTACGCCGTGGAGGTGCTGGAGGTGCGCAGCATCACCATCTGCGGCCACTCCGGCTGCGGGGCGATGAAGGCCCTGCTCGACGGCGTGCACGAACAGTCGGGTCGGCCGACCCCGCTGGCCCGCTGGCTTCGCAACGGGCGGGGGGCACTGGCCCGGCTCGCCCGGGTTCCCGCGGAGTTCGAGGACCGTCCGGTCGCCGACCGGATCGAGGAGTTGTGCATCACCAACGTGGTGCAGCAGTTGGACCAGTTGCTGGCCAACCCGGCGGTCGAGGAGCGGGTCGAGGCAGGCACCCTGCGCCTGTTCGGGATGTACTTCGACATCGCCGCCGCGCAGGCCTACGTGCTCGACCCGGAGACCGGGCGGTTCGGCGCGGTGGCCGGCTCGCGCGAGATCGCCAGCGCGGCCTGATCCTCCGACCTCCGCACACCCGGGCCTGACCCGGCGGGCCGTCCCGGGCCAGCTCCGAGCGCCGGTCCCCGCTCAGCTGGGGATCTTGTTTGAAGATCTTCGAGTAGGCGCATCCGGTGGCCCTGTCGTAGCCGTCCACCTCCCAGAAGGACAGCTCCTGGGCGCCCCGCGCAGCGGCGAAGCTCTCCAGGGTGGACGCGTTGGCCTGGGTGAAGTTCTCGTTGCCGTCGTTGCGGCCGGCGATCGGCGTCAGCCCGAGCTTCGCCCACACCTGAGCCGACGGACCGCCGTAGCCCCCGGCGAGTTGCCCGTGGGTCGCGTTGCCCGCGGACTCGGCGTCCTCCAACGCGTTCTTGCCGTCGCCGAAATCCATCGTCCTGCCAGCACACCGCGACGGCAGGCCACCGCAGCGGGAAGCGCGGGGTGGGTACGGCATGCCGACGGTCCGGATCGCCGCGAAGGGCCTGCGGCGATCCCAGCGGTTGGCGGTTCCGGTGGAGCACCAGGCGTTCCGGTCGTCACGGTGCTCGCCACGGCTCGGCCGGCCGAGCCGCCCCTCGCATGCCCGGACGTCGGCGGCTCGACCGGGCCACCCGCACACGGGCGCTCCGTTCGCATGCCGGTGCACCGCATGCGCACGACGGCCGCGACGACGGCCGGCGGCCGACCTTCTCCCTGCCAGGCGCCGGCGTCGGCCGCGGCCCTTCAGAGGTCTATACCAATTTTCCGAAGTGCCCCCTTGTCAACCGGCCTTCCGGCCTGGTGAGCTGTGCCCTGGGACACACAGGACAATCCCCTGCCAACGGGGGAGTTCCCGGCAGCATGAGACCTTCCCGTCGCGGGAACAGCACCATGCGCGGGAACAGCATCATGAGAAAACTCGATGAGGAGTGCGTGTGAGCAACGAGAGCCTGGCCAACCTACTCAAGGAGGAGCGGCGATTCGCCCCGCCCGCTGAGCTCGCCGCCGCCGCCAACGTCACCGCGGCCGCGTACACACAGGCTTCCGAGGACCGGCTCGGCTTCTGGGCCGAGCAGGCCCGCCGACTCACCTGGGCCACCGAGCCCACCGAGACGCTCGACTGGTCAAACCCGCCCTTCGCCAGGTGGTTCGCCGACGGCCAGCTCAACGTCACCTACAACTGCGTCGACCGGCACGTCGAGGCCGGCAACGGCGACCGCGTCGCCATCCACTTCGAGGGCGAGCCCGGCGACGGCCGCGCCATCACCTACGCCCAGCTCAAGGACGAGGTCTCGCAGGCCGCCAACGCCCTGCTGGAGCTCGGCGTCAGCAAGGGCGACCGGGTCGCCATCTACCTGCCGATGATCCCCGAGGCGGTCGTCGCCATGCTCGCCTGCGCCCGGATCGGCGCGGCGCACTCCGTCGTCTTCGGCGGTTTCTCCGCCGACGCCGTCGCCTCCCGGATCCAGGACGCCGACGCCAAGCTGGTGATCACCGCCGACGGCGGCTACCGCCGCGGCAAGCCGAGCGCGCTGAAGCCGGCCATCGACGAAGCGCTGGCCAAGTGCCCGCAGGTCGAGAAAGTCCTGGTGGTACGGCGCACCGGCCAGGAGGTCTCCTGGACCGAGGGCCGCGACGTGTGGTGGCACGAGTCCTGCGAGCGGCAGTCCACCGAGCACGCTCCCGAGGCGCACGACGCCGAGCAGCCGCTGTTCATCCTCTACACCTCCGGCACCACGGGTAAGCCGAAGGGCATCCTGCACACCTCCGGCGGCTACCTGACCCAGGCCGCCTACACCCACCAGGCGGTCTTCGACCTCAAGCCCGAGAGCGACGTGTACTGGTGCACCGCCGACATCGGCTGGGTCACCGGGCACTCGTACATCGTCTACGGTCCGCTCGCCAACGGTGCCACCCAGGTGATCTACGAGGGCACCCCGGACACCCCGCACCAGGGCCGGTTCTGGGAGATCGTCCAGAAGTACCGCGTCACCATCCTCTACACCGCGCCCACCGCGATCCGCACCTTCATGAAGTGGGGCGACGACATCCCCACCAAGTTCGACCTCAGCTCGCTGCGGGTGCTCGGCAGTGTCGGCGAACCGATCAACCCCGAGGCCTGGGTCTGGTATCGCGAGCACATCGGCGGCGGCCGCTGCCCGATCGTGGACACCTGGTGGCAGACCGAGACCGGCGCCATGATGATCAGCCCGCTGCCCGGCGTCACCGAGACCAAGCCCGGCTCGGCCCAGCGCGCCCTGCCCGGCATCGCGGCCACCGTGGTGGACGACCTCGGCGTCGAGGTCCCCAACGGCTCCGGCGGCTACCTCGTCCTCACCGAGCCCTGGCCCTCGATGCTGCGCACCATCTGGGGCGACGACCAGCGGTACATCGACACCTACTGGTCCCGCTTCGAGGGGCGCTACTTCGCCGGCGACGGTGCGAAGAAGGACGAGGACGGCGACATCTGGCTGCTCGGCCGGGTCGACGACGTCATGCTGGTCTCCGGCCACAACATCTCCACCACCGAGGTGGAGTCGGCCCTGGTCGGACACCCCGCGGTCGCCGAGTCCGCGGTCGTCGGTGCCACCGACGCCACCACCGGCCAGGCCATCGTCGCCTTCGTGATCCTGCGCGGGAGCGCGCAGGATCACGACGGGCTGATCGCGGAGCTGCGCGACCACGTCGGCAGGACGCTCGGCCCGATCGCCAAGCCCAAGCAGATCAAGGTGGTCACCGAGCTGCCGAAGACCCGCTCCGGCAAGATCATGCGGCGCCTGCTGCGCGACATCGCCGAGGGCCGGGAGGTCGGCGACACCACCACGCTGGCCGACTCCTCGGTGATGAACCTCATCCAGTCCCAGCTGCCCGGCGGCGCCAGCGAGGACTGAGTCCGCGTCCGCCCACCGAGGGCCGCCCCGCCGAGTGCGGGGCGGCCCTCGGCCGCGTACGGACGGCTGTCGGGCCGGCGTCAGCTCGCGCGCTGGTCGGCGGTCGGGGCGGGCAGCGTCCCGTAGGCGGCCTGGACCAGGAGCCGGCGCCGGGGCGACGGTGCGCTGACCATCGTGACCAGGCCCGTCCTGGTGGCGGGGCTGAAGCCCGCGAACGCCAAGCAGTCACCGGTGTTGCCCTCGTGGAAGAGCAATCCCTCCGAACCGGGCCGCCGGCGCTCCGCCGAGCCACGGCCGGGCCCCGCGTCGGGCGCCGCCGTCCTCGGCCGTCCGGACCGAGCGCTCCCACCGGCTCAGGCAGACCCGCGAGCCGGCCAACCGGCGGGCCACCGGTGGCCGCAGCACCTCGCCGAGCGCCGTGCGCGGCGCGGGATCGGCCTGGAGCAACGATGCCCCGACGGCGGCTCGACCCTGGTCCGGGCGGCCGGCCGGGGCACCGCGCGCCGCCAGGTGCGCCCGGAAGTCGCGGAGCTTGTCGTCCACGCTGGAGCACAGCGCGGTGGTGCCCAACAGCGCGGGCATCCGGAGCGACGGGATCCGCCGAACGTCGGTAGCCGCTGGTGGGGCCCTGGCCGGGGCCGCAGGAGGTGTCCGGCTTGCCCAGTGGACCGCACACCCGGCCGGCCAGCAGGTCCTCGTAGCGGGCGCCCGCCGCGTTCGCCAGCAGCAGGCCCGGCAGGCCACCGCCGAGGCTGGAGTGCCACGCCTGGTGCCCGGTGTGCCGCGAGAAAAACGGGCGGGGCGCCACGGCGGGGGTGGGACGGCCGGCCGCTCCCGCACGTGCTCAACGCCGTTCGGGGGCACGGCAGTCCGCACGGGAGTCGGACCCAGCGCGGCTCCCTGCCCGACCTGGTGCTAGCACCACCTGTCCGACGGGTGCTGGGCTCCTGCGAAGTCGGGTGCCAACACCAATGCGGCGCGCCGAGGCGAAGCGGCACTCTCATTGCATGACGACGACTCCCATGACGACGACATCCAGCAGTGCGGCTCCGACCGCCCAGACGATCAACCTCACCACGGCGTACGGGCGCCGGACGGTCGTGTCCGGTGTGAGCCTCGCCGTCCGAGCGGGCCTGGTCACCGGATTCGCCGGCTCCAACGGCGCCGGTGGGTCGACCGCCCTACGGCTGCTGCTGGGCCTGGGGCCTCCCGATATCGAGCGTGCCCTGATCAACGGCAGACCGTACCCCGCAGCGGCGCCGAACTCCGTACCCCGCTCTCGCAGATGGGCGCGCTGCTCGACGCACACCCGTGCCACGTGTGGGGTCACGATGGACAAGGCCGTCCAGGCAGAAACGGAGATCACCGTATTCGAGCGGCTGACCGCCCGAGCCTGGCGCGAGCGGCTCTACTCACTGCTGAGCCTCCCGCTGGCCGCCCTGGGGCTCGCCGCAGTGGTGCTGACCGGCGTGTTCAGCGCGCTCTCCGCCAGGTTGCGGTTCCTGCCGATGCTCGTGCTGGCCCCCCGGCCGGACCAGGCGCTCGGCTCGCTCCAATGGGCCTTCGTCCGCCGGAAGTTGAGGCTGGAAGTCGCCAACCCACCACGGCTGCCTCGGTCGTCCGTCCTCGCCAGGTTCATGGGCCACCACCTGGGGAGATACCGCCTGGCGGTCCTGCACCTATCTGCTGGTCCGAGTTCGGCTGTGCATGGCGCAGTTCCCGTCGGGCTTCTGCTGGTGGGCCTCCGGCGTCCTGCTCGTCTGCTACCCGCTGCTCTGGAAGCTGGAGCCGCAACACGAGCGGGACGCGGCCGACACCACGCACAGCTTCGAGATCCAGATCGCGGGGTTCTTCTTCGACACCTGGCCCCGGGTGCTCCTGATCACCGCCGTCGGCCTGCTGGCGCACCGGGTATCGCCCCGACTGGCGCGACATCCGCTGGTTGCCGACCACCTCCTGCTGACCCGCCCGCTCGGTCCCTCTGCCGGGTGCTGCGGCTGGTCCAGCTCGCGGGGACCAGGGAGCACGCCATCAACGAGGCAGTGGCCACCCTGCGCCGGATCGAACGGGGACCTGCACGACGGTGCCCAGGGTCGACTGGTCGCGCTCGGGATGCGGCTCGGCCAGGCCGAGCGCCAAGTGGCCAAGGGCAACGTGGAACAGCCCCAGTGGTCGCAGTTCCGCAGCCAGCGGCCGGGCCTCAGCGCAACCATTCGACCGACAGACAACCTGATGAAGCGACACCCGAGTCGAAGGGACGTGATCGAGCGATGCAGGTGGTGGCGGAGGACACCACAACCCTGCGGGCCGGTCTGGTACAGCCCGGAAAATGAGGGCCACCACGTGGGGGCGGCCGTCCCGGACGCCGAGCAGTTGCGCAGCGCGGTGGCCAGGCACCGACCCGACCTGGATGCCGCCGACCCACACCGACGAGGGCCCGCATCCCGGCATCGAACTGCGCGGTCAACCCGGAGCTGGCCGTGCCGATCCTCTCCCAGTACATGGAGACCCGGTACCCCAACAGGCTGTTGGCCGGTGGTTCGGCTGGGGTGGGATACCTGCTGAAGGAGCGGGTGCTCGACGCCCAGGACTCCATCGACGCCCTGGAACGGGCGGCAGCCGGCGGCACGGTGCTCGACCCGGAGGCGGTCACCCAGCTGCCGGAGGCGGTCGCCCAGCTGATGGGCGCCCAGCCCGACCCACAACGCGGTGAACCCGCCCAGTCCCCGGGAGTGGGAGGTGCTCGCGCTGATGGCGGAAGGCCGGTCGAGTGCCGCGATCACGTCCGGGCTGGTGGTGACCGAGCGGGCGATCGAGAAGTACGTGGCGAACATCCTCCTCAAGCTGGAGCTTCCGATGCCCCCGGCCGACCATCGGCGGGTCCTGGCCGTACTGCGCTACCCGGGTGCCTGACCCGGCGCCAGGGCAACCTCGGCCACCGAGCCGGCCCCACTCGGGCAGCAGGGCAGATGGTCATCATTGACCATAAAATATGACAAGACGGATATAGGACCTCGGCACCCGGTAGACTGTTAACGTCGCAACAAGATCAGCGACAGTCTCCGAGGCGCGCCGGGAAGTCTGGTCGGCACTGCACCACAGGTGCATCCGCACACCGTCCCGCTGCCCAGGAGGTCTCCCGCGTGGCCAGCCCGCCGCCCACCGCCCCGTCGCCCCGGCGCCGTCAGTTCCTCGGCAGGCTCTCCCTCCCCGAGCGCAACTACCTGGCGGACGCCCTGCGGACCGAGACGGTCGGCGGCATCCTGCTGCTGCTGGCCGCCGCTGCCGCACTCATCTGGGCCAACGTCTGGCCGCACGCCTACGAGAGCGTCCTGGAGGACACCGTCGGGCCGTCCGGCCCGCTGCACCTGAACCTCACGCTGGACGCCTGGGCCAAGGACGGCCTGCTCACCATCTTCTTCTTCGCCGCCGGAATCGAACTCAAGCGCGAGTTCATCGCCGGCGAGCTGCGGACGCCCAGCGCGGCCCTGCTGCCGGTGGTGGCCGCGGTCTGCGGGGTCGCGCTCCCGGCGATCGTCTTCGCCTTGGCCAACAGCGGCCCCGGTGGCCACCCCGGCGGCTGGGCCATCCCGACCGCCACCGACATCGCCTTCGCCCTCGGCGTGCTCGCCGTGGTGGGCAGTCACCTGCCCTCCGCGTTGCGCGCGTTCCTACTCACGCTCGCCGTGGTGGACGACCTGATCGCCATCCTGATCATCGCGGTGTTCTACAGCTCGGGGATCAAGTTCTGGGCGCTCGGGCTGTCCCTGGCGGGGCTGGTGCTGTTCTGGTTCCTGCACCGGCGTGGCGTCCACGGCTGGTACCTCTTCGTCCCGCTGGCGCTGGTGATCTGGACGCTGATGCACGAGAGCGGAGTGCACCCGACCGTCTCCGGCGTGGCCATGGGCCTGCTGCTGCGCTGCCACCGGGAGGGCGACGAGAAGCAGTCACCCGGTGAGCACATCGAGCACCTGGTCCGACCGCTCTCCGCCGGGGTCGCGGTGCCGCTGTTCGCCCTCTTCTCAGCCGGGGT
Source organism: Kitasatospora sp. NPDC024654 (assembly GCF_055559155.1). Lineage (NCBI taxonomy): Bacteria > Bacillati > Actinomycetota > Actinomycetes > Kitasatosporales > Streptomycetaceae > Kitasatospora > Kitasatospora sp. NPDC024654. Next base: position 67,740 of record NZ_JBVHLF010000004.1, on the reverse strand, counting down.
GACCCTCTCGCCCGCGGCGATCAGGGAGGTCTTCACCCAGGCCATGCCGCTCGGCATCGTGCTCGGCCTGCTGGTCGGCAAGAGCATCGGCGTCTTCGGCGGGGCGCGGCTGGCCGCCCGGTTCACCCGAGCCGAACTCAACCCGCAGCTGACCTGGGCCGACCTGTTCGCGGTCGCCACCCTGGCAGGCATCGGGTTCACCGTCTCCCTACTGATCAGCGAGCTGGCGTTCGAGGGCGACCACGCGCTCGCCGACCGCGCCAAGGCCGCCGTGCTGCTCGGCTCGGTGCTCTGTGCCCTGGTGGCCACGGTGCTGCTCAAGTTGCGCAACCGGCACTACCGGCAGCTCTGCGAGGAGGAGGAGCGGGACAGCGACGGTGACGGGATCCCCGACGTCTACCAGCAGGACGACAACCCCTCCTGGCCGCAGTCGCGGTAGCGGCGCGGGCGTCCCGGGCCACGGTGACATACGGTCGGATGACACACCGTCCGCACAGGCGGGCCTGAGTGGTGCCCCACCGGCTGGTGAGGGCATGATCTGAGCTGTCCGGAATCTCAGCAGAGGAGAAGACCAGATGTCCGCAGGAACCGCAGGCCCGTCCGGCAGCGCCCGCGAGCCCTACGAGGGCGAGCGCTCGGTCGGGCAGCTGTTCGCCGCGGCCACCGCCGACCTGTCGGCACTGGTGCACGACGAGATCGCGCTGGCGAAGTCCGAACTCCGACAGGACGTCAAGCGCGGCCTGACCGGCAGCGTCTCCGGCGTGGTGGCGGGCGTCTTCTTCCTGGCCTCGCTGCCGATGCTCAGCTTCGCGGCGGCGTACGGGCTGAAGTGGCTGGGACTCCCGCTCGGCTGGTCGTTCCTCATCGTCTTCGGCGTGTACGTCGTGCTGGGCGCGATCCTGGCGCTGCTGGCCGTCCGGTTCTTCAAGAAGGTCGAACCCCCGCGCCGGACCATCGAGGGCGCCCAGGCCACCGCCGAGGTCCTGAAGAACGCCCGCCCCCGCCCCGCCACCCCCGCCGAGCGCGCCGCACTGGAGCGCTGACCGGCACCGGCCCGCGGCCGACTCCGGTGGTGGTCCCGGGACCGCCGCGTACCGAATCCGCCGTAGCCCGAACGAGTGCCGGGGCCATGTTCCCGGCCCGGATGTGAAACGCTCTCGTTATGCCGCTCGACCAGACGCCCGTCCCTCCCGTGACCGCAGTGCCCGGCCCCGGAGCCGAAGCGGACCCGACCACGCCCCCGGGCGACGGCGCGACCACCCCCGGCCGGACCACCGGTCGGCCCGGGTCCGCCGGCGCCGCCCAGGGCGGCCGTCCGGTCGGCTGGAGCGTCCGCGAACCCGGCCCGTGGACCCACCGCGACCTGGCCGCGAACGGCGCCCGGTTCCACATCGCCGAGCAGGGCGATGGCCCGCTGGTCCTGCTGGTGCACGGCTGGCCGCAGTACTGGTGGGCCTGGCGGCACCAGATGGCCGCGCTGGCCGCCGCGGGCTACCGGGCGGTGGCCCTGGACCTGCGCGGCATGGGCGGTAGCGACCGCACCCCGCGCGGCTACGACCCGACCAACCTCGCGCTCGACATCACCGGAGTGATCCGCTCGCTCGGCGAGCACAGCGCCCACCTGGTCGGCCACGACACCGGCGGCTCGCTCGCCTGGGTCGCCGCCGTGATGCGCCCCTCGGTGATCCGCAGCCTGACCGTGGTCTCCGCGGCCCACCCCCGCCACCTGCGCCGGGCTCTGCTCAGGGACCGGCGGCAGATGGCCGCCTTCGAGCACGTGCTGGGCTTCCAGCGTCCGTGGATACCCGAGCGCCGGCTGGTCGCCGACGAGGCCGAGCAGATCGCCCGCTACCTGGGCGCCTGGACCGGCCCGAACCTGCTGGCCCCCGAAGCGGTGGGGAACTACCGCAGCGCCATGCGGATCCCCAGCACCGCGCACTGCTCCATCGAGCCCTACCGCTGGCTGATCCGCTCGATGGCCCGCCCGGACGGCATCCAGTTCGTCCGCCGGATGAAGAAGCCGGTCACCGCACCGACCCTGCACATCCAGGGCGCCGCCGACCCGGTACTGCTCTCCCACACCGCGCTGGGCGCGGGCGAGTTCGTCGAGGCGCCGTACCGCTGGCGGCTGTTGCCCGGCGTCGGCCACTTCCCGCACGAAGAGGTCCCGGAGGAGTTCAGCTCCGAACTCATCGGCTGGGTGGGCGAGCACAAGTAGCCGACTCCGCGTCGACCGGACACCTTCGCAAGAGCGGCACCGAGGGTCGTTCGCGGCACCCGATGCACGCTCAACTCGCCTTTCTCGACGAGACGTTCCTATGACTGCGGCATACTCCAGTTCGCCCCGGTAAGGGTGGTTACCCGGGCGGGCGCAGGGGCATCCATCCAGCATGACCTGGATGCCCGATCGCACCGCCGCGCCCCGCGGACGGCGCGTCAACCACACGCCCGCACCCGCCCCGCACCAGCCGGAATGGCCCAACGGCTCGCAGCGGCACCAGAGCGCCGAGCCGCATCCGCTCGGCATCCCACGGATCCTCGGCCGGCGGGCCCGCTGGGTCGGCGCCCGCCTGCGGCGCGAGGCCTGAGCGACCTCGCACCACCCGGCGGGCGCCGACCGGTTCGCACCGTCCGGCGCGGCGACAACCGTCAGCTGAGGACGGTCGGCTCCAGGGCCGTGAACCAGAGCAGCGCGAAGGTGGCGACTGTCATGATCGGGACCAGCACCTTGGTCTCCATGTCATTGCCACTGCGCTTGATCAGCACGATCTCGTAGCGCTGCTTGTGCGGCCAGAGCAGCGGCGCGCCCTTCTTGGTCAGGCAGTCGCCCAGCAGGTGGGTGAGCGTGCCGAGGGCGACCGCGTACGGCAGCCAGCCCGGCGCGTCGGGCAGCCACCGGTCCATCCCGAAGGTGCCGAGCGCCGCCAGGCCGACGACCGTCAGCCAGCTCTCCACCCCGTCGCCCGGCGGGTGCAGCCGCAGCGCCTTGATCGCCAGCGCCAGCAGGAAGAACGACAGGCCCATGGTGAAACCACGCCCCAGATAGCTCACCCCCGCCCAGGAGCCGAACCCCATCAGGGCCACGAAGAGCACCGAGTGGGTGGCGTGCCGGTGCCCGCCCGAGATCCAGGCGACGAAGCGGCAGAGCAGCTTGGAGACCGGGCCGAGGAAGTTGGCGATGGTCCCGTCGTGGTGGTCCAGGTCGGGCAGCAGAGCGGCGCCGGCGCAGAGCACCGTCCCGAGCAGGATGTCAGCCGGCTTCAGGTGGGTGTGCAGCAGCAGCGGCGGCAGAAAGGGCGCGGAGCCCGCGTACAACATCGCCCCGCTGACCGCGTGCGAGTGACCCATCATGGCGTTTCCTGACCTCCCGTTCAGGCGCTCCCCGATGCGCCCCCGGTTGGGCCGAACGGGTGAGAGCCCGCCGACGCTATCAGGATGTCCTGACGGACCGCCGGAAGCGGGACCGGCGTGCCTGGCGGTCCGTCAGTGGGAAAGGTCACCAGGGGCTGGTCACCGGGGACTACAGGGCGCAGCCCTGGGTGTCCACCTGGGTGTCGGCGGTGGCGCCGGCGGTGGCGTCCGGTTTCACCTCGGCGGCGGTCAGCACGTAGCCGGTGTCCGAGCTGTCCAGCGACTTGGCGAAGACCACCCCGTACACCTGACCGTCCGGGGTGAGCAGCGGTCCACCGCTGTTGCCCTGGCGGACCAGCGAACGGATCGAGTAGACGTCGCGGACCACCTGGCCACGGTGGTAGATGTCCGGGCCGTTGGCCTGGATCCGGCCGCGGATCCGGGCGGGCTGGACGTTGAAGGCACCGTTCTCGGGGAATCCGGCCACGATGGCGCTGTCGTTGGTCCGGGCCTCGCCGGCGAAGGTCAGCGGCGGCGCGTTGAGCTTGGGCACGTCCAGGATCGCGATGTCGCGCTGCCAGTCGTAGTCGACGACCGTGGCGTCGTAGAGCGGGCCGCTGCCGCCGACCTGGACCGTGGGCTCGTCGACGCCCCCGACCACGTGGGCGTTGGTCATCACCCGGTGCGGCGCGAAGACGAAGCCGCTGCCCTCCAGGGTCTTGGCGCACGAGGTCGCCGTGCCGACCACCTTGACCAGGCTCAGCCGGGCCTTGGCCAGCGCCGGGCTGCCGGCCAGCGCCGGGTCGGGGGGCTGCACGTCGGTGATCGGTTCGTGCTCGAATGGGTTGAAGACCTGCGGGAAGCCGTTCTGCGAGAGCACCTTGCTGAAGTCGGAGAACCAGTTCGGCGCGTCGGCCGGCAGCGCGTCCTGCACCCCGGCGAGCACCCGGGAGGTGCGCACCTGCCTGGACACCGTGGGCATCGACGTCCCAGCCAGCGCCGAGCCGATCAGCCAGGCGACCAGCAACATCGACAGCACGTTCACCACCGAGCCGCCGAAGGCGTCCAGCGCCTTGGCCGGACTGCCGCCGATCCGCCCGCGTAGCTTCCAGCCCAGCTGGGTGGTGGCCGCCTGCCCGATCGCCGCGAAGACGATCACCACGACGACGGCGACCACCGAGGCGGTGGTCCCCGGCTTGAGGTGGCTGAGCACCAGCGGAAGCAGCTCCACCGCGATCAGGCCACCCCCCAGGAAGCCCAGGACGGAGAGAATGCCCACTACGAAGCCCTGCCGGTACCCGGACACGGCGAAGCCGATCGCGGCGGCGAGCAGCAGCAGATCCAGCACGTTCACCCCGCCACCCTCCCATGGACTCGCTTCCGCCCGGCAGCGGACCCGGCAACCCGCCCGTTTCTCGCACAGGTCCCGGTCATCCGTCTCGCCAGCGGACGCGTCCGGGGCCGGTCAGCCCGGCACGGCCTCCGAGCCGGGCTGACCGACCATCCGGGTGCTGTCCCAGGGCAGCTCCAGACCGCTGTGGTGGAGCACCCGGTCGATCACCCCGGCGGTGAAGCCCCAGACCACACGGCCGTCCACCTCGAACGCGGGGCCGGTGAACCCCGACGGGTGCCGGTAGCGGCCGCGCCGGGCCGGATCCGCCAGCTCGGCCAGCGGGACCCGGAAGACCGCGCCGGTCTCCCCCGGATCCACCGGCCCGACCGGCGTCTCCCGGCGCCACCAGCCCAGCACCGGCGTCACCACGAAATCGCTCACCGGGATGTAGAGCGCGGGCAGCGTCGCGAAGACCTGGACGCCGCTCGGATCCAGCCCGGTCTCCTCGGCCGCCTCGCGGAGCGCCGCGGCCACCGGGCCGGGGCCGTGCACGTCGCCGTCGGCCTCCTCCAGCGCGCCGCCGGGGAAGGAGACCTGCCCGGCGTGCTTGCGCAGCGTCCGGGAGCGCTCGATCAGCAGCAGGTCGGGCCCGGCCGGGCCCTCACCGAAGAGCAGCAGGACCGCGGAGTGCCGCCCGCCCTCGGCCGGCGGCAGGAACCGGCTCAGCTGCTCCGGGCGGACCGTCTCGGCGGCCGTCCGCACCGGCAGCAGCCAGCTCGGCAGCCCGTCCCGCACCATCGGTGCCGTGTCGCCGCGTCCGGTCACCCCGCGGCCCCGTCCACCAGGCCGGTGCCCGCCACGAACGCCGTGCCGTTCGGGCTCGCCGCCCGTCCCGGGTAGTCGGCGGGCGGCTTCAGCCGCTGGCCGGGCTGGCCGCCCAGCTCGTACTTGAGCAGCTTCCGGGCCTTCTCCGGATCGGTCTCGCCCTCGCCGTACGCCGGGCAGAGCGGCGCGATCGGGCAGACCCCGCAGGCCGGCCTGCGGGAGTGGCAGATCCGGCGGCCGTGGAAGACCACCCGGTGCGAGAGCATGGTCCACTCCGACTTGGGGAAGATCTCCGCGACCGCGGCCTCGACGGCCACCGGGTCCTCCGCCGTCGTCCACCCGAACCGCCGGGCCAGCCGACCGAAGTGGGTGTCCACGGTGATTCCCGGCACCCCGTAGGCGTTGCCGAGCACGACGTTGGCGGTCTTGCGGCCGACGCCGGGGAGGGTGATCATCTCCTCCAGCGTCCTGGGCACCTCGCCCCCGAACTCGTCCCGCAGCTTGATCGACAGGCCGATCAGCGCCTTCGCCTTGTTCCGGAAGAACCCGGTCGGCCGGATGATCTCCTCCAGCTCCTCCGGCGCGGCCGCCGCCATGTCCTGCGGAGTCGGGTACTTCGCGAACAGCGCCGGTGTCGTCTGGTTCACCCGCAGGTCGGTGGTCTGCGCGGAGAGCACCACCGCCACCAGCAGCTGGAACGCGTCCTCGAAGTCCAGCTCCGGGTGCGCGTACGGATACAGCTCCGCCAGCGCGCGGTTGATCTTCCGCGCCCGCCGGACCATCGCCTGGTGGGACTCCGGCTCCCCGGACCTCCCGGCCTTCACGACCGCCTTCACCGCCGGCTCGGCCGCAGCCTTCCGGACCTTGCTCTCTGCCATGCACGCAGGCTACGCCGAAGAGGCGAGGGCCCGAGGCGCATTCCACCGAGGTCCGTCCCCGGGCCGGGCACGGTCGGTCAGGCCAGGATCCGGGTGAGGAAGCCGGCCAGGTTGGCCCGGGTGCGGTCGATCTTCTCCTCGACGGTGAGCGACTCCTCCAACCGCCCGCCCGGCTCCGGGGTCTTCCGGCCGCGGACGTAGAGCGAGCAGGCGAGGTCGGCGCAGAGGTACGCGCCGACCGAGTTGCCCTCGCGGCCGGCCCGGCCCGCCAGACTGGCGGTCATCAGCGACACGCCGGCCGCGGGGTGCGTGGTCAGGCAGAGCGAGCACATGCTGCGGTGCTGGCGGCCACGCTGCTTGACGGTCGAGCGGAGCACCACGGCGACCAGCCGGCCCTCGTGCTCGGCCACCAGGCAGCCGCGCTCCGGGGCCGCCGGGTCACGCCACCCCAGGAAGTCGAGGTCGTCCCAGGGGCGCTCCGGCAGGTCCCGCGGCAGCGTCAGTCGTTTGGCTTCTCCCTTCGAGCAGTTGACGAACGACGATCGGATGTCCTGCTCGGTTACTGACTTCATGATCGGAAGCTAACAACGCCTTGGTACATTAGGCAACTAATTAAGTGTCCTAGGAATTGCTTCGGCGGAGGTGGCGGATGGCTCGTGCCGGTCTGACGACCGATCGGGTGGTGGCAGCGGCGGCGGACCTGGCGGACAGCGCCGGGTTCGAGAACGTCACGGTGTCCGCGCTGGCCCGCGGCTTCGGGGTCAAGGACGCCAGCCTCTACTCGCACATCAGGAACCTCCAGGACCTGCGGACCCGGGTCGCCCTGCTGGCCGGCGGCGAGCTGGTGGACCGGATCTCGGTGGCGGTGGCCGGCCGGTCCGGAAAGGAGGCGCTGGCCGCGTACGCCCACACCTACCGGGCGTTCGCGCTGGAACACCCCGGCCGCTACGCCGCGACCCAGTTCCGGGTGGACCCGGAGATCGCCGCCCAGTCGCCTGCCTTCCACCGCACCGTCGAGACCACCAACGCGATGCTGCGCGGCTACGGGCTGGCCGAGCCGGCCCTGACCGACGCGGTGCGCCTGCTGCGCAGCACCTTCCACGGCTACAGCAGCCTGGAGGCGGCCGGTGCCTTCCACCATTCCCGGAACGTCCAGGCGTCCTGGGAACGGATCATCGACGCGCTGCACCTGGCGCTGGAACAGTGGCCCACGGAGCCATCACAGGACTGATATCCCCGATAACAAATCGGGATAAAATATCGCCATTCGGATCCCGGGCGGAATCGGGCACGCGCATGGCATCCATCTCCACGCAATGGCCGAGGTACGTGCGGTTCGCCCCGAGCGTGCTGATCGTCGCCGGGCTGGTCTGGGACGCACTGGCGCCGAAGGACTACTGGGGCGATCCGATGATCGCCGCGGCCTGCGTGACGGCGGGTGCCCTGCTCTCCCTGCGGCACACCATCGCGGTCGGCACCGCCATCGTGGTCGGGATCCTGGTGCTGACCGTCCGGGAGGGCTCGCTCGGCCACCTCGGGAGCTACCTCGAACTGGGCAACACCCTGTTCGCGGCGCTGATCGGCGTGGGGGTGAACCGGGTGGTGGCCCGGCACGGCCGGCACCTGGCCGTCATGCGGTCGGTCGCGGAGGCCGCGCAGCGGGCGGTGCTGCCCACCCCGCCCGAGCGGATCGGGCCGCTGGCCGTCGCCGCGTGTTACCGGGCCGCCCAGACCGAGGCGCTGATCGGCGGCGACGCGTACGCCGTCCAGTCCTCGCCGCACGGCACCCGGATGCTGATCGCGGACGTCCGGGGCAAGGGGCTCGGCGCGGTCAGCGTCGTCTCGGTGCTGCTCGGTGCCTTCCGGGAGGCCGCCGAAGAGGCCGCGGACCTGGCCGAGCTGGCCGGCCAGCTCGAACACGCGCTGGTCCGGGAGGCCGCCCAGCTCGAGGAGGAGGTCCGGCTGGAGGGCTTCATCACCGCCCTGCTGGGCGAGTTCGCGCCGGATTCGGGCCGACTGCGACTGCTCAACTGCGGCCATCCCCCGGCCTACCTCTGCAACGGCGGCGGCATCCGCGCGCTCGCCCCGCGCGAGCCCGGCCTCCCGCTCGGGATGGGCGCCTTCGGCCTCCCCCGGCCGGGCCCGGACGGCTGGCCGTTCGCCGTCGGCGACACCCTGCTGCTGGTCACCGACGGTGTCACGGAGGCCCGGAACGGCTCGGGGACGTTCTACGACCCCGAGCACCGCCTCGCCGGCCGGGGCCCCTTCCAGCACCCCCGGGAGGTGATCGACGTCCTGATCCAGGACATCGAGTACTGGACCGGCGGCCCCCGCGACGACGACATGGCCGTCCTGGCCGTCACCCGCGGCCCGGACACCCCGCGCTCCGAGTGAACGCCGGCCGAAGGGTCGGCCGGGGTCGTTGCGGGGTAGCAATGTGTACGGATGGCCCCGTACCACACTCCACAGCACACCCCCTCCTCATATGATCAGATCGACATGCGCCATGCTTGGTGACAATCAGCACTGTTTCTCCGTCACCGCCATGGAGAACCGCAAGCACTTGGGCCGTCCGAGTCCGACCGCGGACGGCCGAGAAGGAGGAAGCACGTGGACGACGTTCTGCGGCGCGCCGCGCTCTTCGCGGCTCTCGACGACGAACAGGCCGGCGAGCTGCGCGCTTCCATGACCGAGGTGACCCTCGCCCGTGGAGAGTCGCTGTTCCACGAGGGCGACCCGGGCGACCGGCTCTACGTGGTCGCCGAGGGCAAGGTCAAGCTGCACCGCGCCTCGCCGGACGGCCGCGAGAACATGCTCGCGGTGCTCGGCCCCAGCGAGATGATCGGCGAGCTGTCGCTCTTCGATCCCGGACCGCGTACCGCCACGGCCAGCGCGCTGACCGAAGTCAAGCTGCTCGGCCTGGGCCACGGCGACCTGCAGCCCTGGCTGCACGCCCGGCCCGAGGTCTCCATCGCGCTGCTGCGCGCCATCGCCCGCCGGCTGCGCCGGACCAACGACGTGATGTCCGACCTGGTCTTCTCCGACGTGCCGGGCCGGGTGGCCAAGGCGCTGCTGGACCTGTCGCGCCGCTTCGGCGTGCAGTCCGAGGAGGGCATCCACGTCGCCCACGACCTCACCCAGGAGGAGCTGGCCCAGCTGGTCGGCGCCTCCCGGGAGACGGTCAACAAGGCGCTGGCCGACTTCGCCGGGCGTGGCTGGCTCAAGCTGGAGGCCCGCGCGGTGGTGCTGATGGACGTCGAGCGGCTGTCCCGCCGGTCGCGCTGACCCGGCACCACCCCCGAGGACCACGGACTCAGATGAGTCCGTGGTCCTCCAGGTACTGCAGCTGCGCCTGGACGGAGAGCTTGGCGGCCGGCCAGAGCGCCCGGTCGACGTCGGCGTAGACCCGGGCCACCACCTGGTCCGCGGTCCGGCAGCCGTCCTCCACCGCGGTCTCCACCTGGGCCAGCCGGGCGGCCCGGTGCGCCAGGTAGTACTCCACCGTGCCCAGCGCGTCCGCCAGCACCGGTCCGTGGCCGGGCAGCACGGTCCGCACCCCGTGCTCGGCGGCCAGCGTGCGCAGCCGGCGCAGCGAGTCCAGGTAGTCGCCGAGCACCCCGTCCGGGTGGGCCACCATCGTGGTGCCCCGGCCGAGCACGGTGTCGCCGGTCAGGATCGCGCCCTCGGCCGGCAGGTGGAAGGTGAGCGAGTCGGCGGTGTGGCCGGGGGTGGCGACCACCCGCAGCTCCAGGCCGCCGACCGCGATGGTCTGGCCCCCGCGCAGGCCCTCGTCGCCGAGCCGCAGCGCCGGGTCGAGCGCGCGCACCTTGGTCCCGGTCAGCTCGGCGAACCGGGTCGCGCCCTCGGCGTGGTCGTGGTGGCCGTGGGTGAGCAGGGTCAGCGCGATCCGCTTGCCCTGCCGCTCGGCGGTGTCGATGACCGACCGCAGGTGGCCCTCGTCCAGCGGCCCGGGGTCGACCACCACGGCCAGCTCGGAGCCGGGCTCGGAGAGCAGCCAGGTGTTGGTGCCGTCCAGCGTCATCGGGGACGGGTTGGGTGCGAGGACGCAGTGCGCCCGCGCGGTGGCCGCCCCGCCGACGGTGTCGGCGGGGTTTCCGGGCAGCAGACCGGTCACCGTGATCCTTACCAGGAGGCGGGGGTGTCGAGCCGGCCGCGCTCGGCGCGCCGGGTCAGCGGGCGGGGGTCGAGGTCACGGACCAGCGCGCGGGGGCTCTCCTCGGCCAACCGGACCCGGCTCTCGGAGCCGAGCCGGCGGGGCGCCAGGAGCCTGGCCGGGAGTTCGCGCACGGCGCGGCGAGCCACCTCATCGTGGATCATCGGCAGGTCCTTCCTCGGGATAGTGTCCATCGATGGTCAGCTCTTCATACCCTGACCACCGGACGGTCATTCGATCACCGCGCAGCTCGGCCTCGCCGAGCACGGGGGTCAGGGTGCGCGCCGCGGCCGCCTCCAGCGCCTGCCGCGCCGTCCGGACCGGCAGCAGCTCGCGCAGCACCGAGACGGTCGGCGGCAGCATCCCGTAGCGGCCCTCGCCGTAGCCGCGGACCGCCTCCGCCGGGCTCAGCCAGGCCACCCGGTCCGCCTCGCCGACGTCGCGGGCGGCGCGCTGGCCGGGCGGCAGTGCGGCGACGAAGAACCAGGTGTCGTAGCGCCGCTCCTCGAAGGCCGGGGTCACCCAGCGGGCCCAGCCACCCAGCAGGTCGCTGCGCAGGACCAGGCCCTGCTCGCGGCAGAAGTCGGCGAAGGAGAGTTCGTGTGCCTCCAGAGCGGCCCGCTCGGCGGCCCAGTCGCGCGCCGGGGCGATGCTGTGCGGGTCCGGGCCGGCCAGCAGCACGCCGGCCTCCTCGAAGGTCTCCCGGACCGCCGCGCAGACCACCGCCTGCGCCGTCGCCGGGTCCACCCCGAGTCGCGCGGCCCACACCTCCGGGCTCGGACCGGCCCAGCCGGGCGACGCCTCGGCGTCCCGCGGGTCCACCCCGCCGCCCGGGTAGGCGTACATCCCGGCGGCGAACGCCATCGAGCTGCGCCGGCGGAGCAGGTAGGCCTGCGGGCCGGCCTCGCCGTCCCGCAGCAGCACCACGGTGGCGGCCGGGCGCGGCACCACCGGGGTCAGCTCGCCGGCCGCCAGCGCCCGGATCCGGGCGGGCCAGCCGGGGGGCATGGGGTGGGCGGCCGGGGCCGGGCCAGGGAGGTTCGCAGCCATGTAGCGGATGCTATGCACCCGGGCCCGGCCGTGAACAGCCCCGGCCGGGCGGCGGCGGATGTGGGGTCAGGCCCGGACCCGGACCTGGATCTCGACCTCGACCGGGGCGTCCAGCGGCAGCACCGCGACACCGACCGCGCTACGGGCGTGCACCCCGGCGTCGCCGAGCACCTTGCCCAGCAGCTCGCTGGCGCCGTTGATGACGCCCGGCTGGCCGGTGAAGTCCGGCTCCGAGGCGACGAAACCGACCACCTTGACGACCTGCTCGACCTTGTCCAGGTCGCCGATCACCGACTTCACGGCGGCCAGCGCGTTCAGCGCGCAGATCTGCGCCAGCGCCTTGGCCTCCTCGGGGGTCACCTCGCCGCCGACCTTGCCGGTGTTCTCCAGCTTGCCCGCCACCATCGGCAACTGACCGGAGGTGAAGACGTACTCCCCCGACCGGATGGCCGGGACGTACGCGGCGACCGGCGCGGCGACCGCCGGCAGCTCGAGACCGAGGTCGGCCAGCCGGCTCTCGACCTTGCTCATCAGTTCTTCTCCCGCTTGAGGTAGGCCACCAGCTGCTCCGGGTTGTTCGGGCCGGGCACGACCTGGACCAGCTCCCAGCCGTCCTCGCCCCAGGTGTCCAGGATCTGCTTGGTGGCATGGACGAGCAGCGGCACGGTTACGTATTCCCACTTGGTCATGGGGGTGACTCTAGACGGTCGGGGAGCCGGTCAGTCCGATGTGAGGTGGGACACAAAGCGGGCGAGAATCGGCCCGGGCCCCCGGATGCTCCCGGCATCGGACCCGGCCGCTGGTTACCCTCGGCGAGGAGGGCACCCTGGAGTCGTAAGCCTGAGAGCCCCGAGCGGACGGAGACGGAGCGTGGCAGGTACCGAGGAGCCCACCGACGCACCCGGCGGACCCGACTGGGAGGGGGTCCGGCTGCACGTGGTCAGCGGCAAGGGGGGCACCGGCAAGACCACGGTCGCCGCGGCGCTCGCGCTGGCCCTGGCCGCGGAGGGACGGCGGACCCTGCTGATCGAGGTCGAGGGCCGGCAGGGGATCGCCGAGCTGTTCGGCATCGCCGCGCTGCCGTACGAGGAGCGCAAGGTCGCCGCCGTCTCGCCGGCCCGGCTGGGCCTCCCGGGCCGGGCGACCGGCGAGGTGTTCGCGCTGGCGATCGACCCCGAGCAGGCGCTGCTGGAGTACCTCGACATGTTCTACAAGCTCGGCCGGGCCGGAAAGGCGCTGCAGAAGGTCGGTTTCGTCGACTTCGCGACCACCATCGCGCCGGGGGTGCGGGACGTCCTGCTGACCGGCAAGGCCTGCGAGGCCGCCCGCCGCAAGGGACCGGACGGCCGCCGGGCGTACGACGCGGTGGTGATGGACGCCCCACCGACCGGACGGCTCACCAGGTTCCTGAACGTCAACTCCGAGGTGGCCGGGCTGGCCAGGTTCGGGCCGATACACAGCCAGGCCCAGGCGGTGATGGGCGTGTTGAAGTCGCCGGAGACGGCGGTGCACCTGGTCACCCTGCTGGAGGAGATGCCGGTGCAGGAGACCGTCGACGGCTTCGCGGAGCTGCGGGCGGCCGGGCTGCCGGCCGGCGGGGTGCTGGTGAACATGGTGCGACCGCCGGTGCTGGACGCGGCGGCGGTCGAGGCGGCGCACGGGGACCACCGCGAGGAGGTCGCACTGGCCCTGGTGGAGGCCGGTCTCGGCGGGCGCTCGCGGACCGCGGCGACGAAGCGGACGGCGGTCGACCCGCTGCTCGACCCACTGCTGGCGCAGGCCCGCGAGCACGCCGAGCGGGTGTCGCTGGAGCACGAGCAGCGGGCCGACCTGGCCGCGCTGAAGCTGCCGGGCTACGAGCTGCCGCTGCTCAGCGGGGGCGTGGACCTCGGCGGGCTGTACCGATTGGCGGGCGAGCTGAAGCGGCAGGGGGCGGCATGAGCGGGCGGGGCACGACGGCGCAGCCGGACGGACGCGGAGCCGAGCTGGCGGTCGACCGGCTGATCGACGACCCGACGACCCGGATCATCGTCTGCTGCGGCTCCGGCGGGGTGGGCAAGACCACCACGGCCGCCGCGATCGGGCTGCGGGCCGCCGAGCGCGGGCGGCGCACCGTCGTGCTGACCATCGACCCGGCCCGCCGGCTGGCCCAGTCGATGGGCCTGACCGAACTGGACAACACCCCGCGGCCGGTCAAGGGCGCGGCCGGTCCGGACGGCCCGGGCGAACTGCACGCCATGATGCTGGACATGAAGCGGACCTTCGACGAGGTCGTGCTGGCCCACGCCGACCCGGAGCGGGCCCGGGCGATCCTGGAGAACCCGTTCTACCAGTCGCTCTCGGCGGGCTTCGCGGGGACGCAGGAGTACATGGCGATGGAGAAACTCGGCCAGCTGCGCTCCACCGGCGAGTGGGACCTGATCGTGGTCGACACCCCGCCGTCCCGGTCGGCGCTGGACTTCCTGGACGCGCCCAACCGGCTCGGCTCCTTCCTGGACGGGAAGATCATCCGGGTGCTGATGGCGCCGGCCAAGGTCGGCGGCCGGAGCGCGATGAAGTTCCTCAACGTCGGGATGGGCCTGCTGACCGGTACCCTCGGCAAGATCTTCGGCGCCCAGCTGCTGACCGACCTGCAGACCTTCGTGGCCGCCATGGACTCGATGTTCGGCGGCTTCCGGGAACGCGCGGACCGGACGTACCAGCTGCTCAAGGCGGAGGGCACGGCGTTCCTGGTGGTCGCCGCGCCGGAGCGGGACGCGCTGCGGGAGGCCGCGTACTTCGTGGACCGGCTGGCCGAGGACGAGATGCCGCTGGCGGGCCTGGTGCTCAACCGGGTGCACGGCACCGGGGCTCCGCAGCTGACCGCCGAGCGCGCGCTGGCGGCGGCACAGGCGCTGGAGGAGAACGGGACCGAGGACGGGACGGCCAGGGCGGACGCGCTGGCGGCCGGACTGCTCCGGCTGCACGCCGAGCGGGTCGAGGTGATGGCCCGGGAGCGGCGCACCCGGGACCGCTTCGTGTCGGTCTACCCGGACGTGCCGATCGTCGAGGTGCCCGCGCTGGCGGGTGACGTGCACGATCTGGACGGGCTGCGGCTGATCGGCCGCCGGCTGAGCGGCGAACCCGCGCCGACCACGGATTCCCCCGAACCGTAGTCCGCCGGACGGCGGTTCAGCCCGCCTGCGCGTAGTCCGAGAGGATCACACCGGTGGCGAGGGACTCCTCGTACTCCGTGCGGGCGGTCTCCAGCAGGCGCCGCCAGGAGATCACCGTCGGGCGGCGGCGCAACAGCGCCCGGCGCTCGCGCTCCGTCATCCCTCCCCAGACTCCGAACTCGACCCGGTTGTCGAGGGCGTCCGCCAGGCACTCGGTGCGCACCGGGCACCCGCTGCACACGGCCTTGGCGCGGTTCTGCGCCGCCCCTTGGACGAAAAGCTCGTCCGGATCGCTCGTGCGGCAGGCAGCCTGCGCACTCCAGTCGTCTACCCAGCCCATGCCGGCGCCGTCCTCTCCCGAATCGAGGCTCCCCCACGGCGGCAACGGCATATTCACCGCTGCCAGTTGAGGACGTTACGGAAGATTGGCGAGGCGCAACAGCCCCCCTGGGCCCAATCTCGAATGACCCGATCGGACTATGGGTGCCGACCAGATCACTCGTTGGAGTGATCGCAGGTCGCAGCCCTTGCGAGAACTCGGGTGACACCTCTCGTCACGCAGTGCAACCGATGCCATCGGCGCCAGCCGGGCGACACGCCCTGATGAGCCGTGCCGGGCATCTCATACCCCGTCAATTCGGACAACTCTCAACACTCACAAGAGTCTCAGCAATACGCAGAGCAAGGCTGACCGAATCCTGTGACAAGCGTAGGCGAACGCCTGCCCCGATGGGCGGGTTTCCGAGACGTACAGTCCGTCCCATGGCACCGAAGCGCTCCACAGCACCACAGCGCCCCGGTCGGTCCTGGCTCCGGCGGGAGGACGACTCCACCGCCGAGCTGGTCGGCGAGGGCGTCAAGTTCCTGGGGATCAGCATCCTGTCCGGCATCCTGCTGGCCGGCCTCGCCCTGCCCGCCATCGGCGCGCTCGGGGTCGCCGCGAAGACCGGCGCCGAGGGCTTCGACAGCATCCCCGACGACTTCAAGACCCCGACCCTCTCCCAGGCCTCCTTCATCTACGACGCCAAGGGCAACCAGATCGCCAAGGTCTTCGACCGCGACCGGACCATCCTGACCAAGGACCAGATGTCGCCGATCATGCGTCAGGCCCAGGTCGACATCGAGGACAACCGGTTCTTCCAGCACGGTGCGATCGACCCCAAGGGCGTGCTGCGCGCGATCGGCAAGAACGCCTCCTCGGACTCGGCCTCCCAGGGCGCCTCGACGCTGACCCAGCAGTACGTCAAGAACGTCTTCGTCGAGGAGGCGGGCGACGACCAGGCGGCGTTCCTGGAGGCCACCAAGAAGAGCCTGGGCCGCAAGATCAAAGAACTGAAGTACGCCATGAAGCTGGAGGAGGACCTGTCGAAGGACCAGATCCTCACCAACTACCTCAACATCACCTTCTACGGCCACCAGGCGTACGGCGTCGAGGCCGCCTCCCAACGCTACTTCGGCAAGAGCAACAAGGACGTGACCATCCCCGAGGCCGCGCTGCTGGCCGGGCTGGTGCAGAACCCCTCGGCCTACGACCCGCTGCTGCACCCGAAGGCCGCCCAGGCCCGCCGGGACACCGTGATCGACAAGATGCTGGAGTACCACCACATCACCCCCCAACAGGCCAAGGACGCGCTGGCCACCCCGCTCGACCTGAGCTACCACGAGCCGCTGAACGGCTGCATCACGGCCGGCAACGGCATGGGCTTCTTCTGCGACTACGTCCGGCACGTGGTCAAGGGCGACCCCGCCTTCGGCAGGACGGCGGCCGAGCGGAACAAGCTGTGGACCGACGGCGGGCTGAAGATCTACACCACCATCGACCCGGCCAAGCAGGCCGCCGTCAACAAGGCGGTGACCACCAAGGTCAACGCCAGTGACTCGGTCTCGGCGGCGATGACCATGCTCAAGCCCGGCACCGGCGAGATCCTCGCGATGGCGCAGACCCGGCCGTACGGCCTGGACGCCACCAAGCACCAGACCGTGGTGAACCTCAACGTGGACGCGGCGATGGGCGGCGGCAACGGGTTCCAGCCGGGCTCGACCTTCAAGCCCATCCTGGCCGCGGCGGCGCTGGAGGGCGGCACGCCGATCAACCAGCAGTACCCGGCGCCGGCCCAGATGCCCTACCCGAACGTGAGCACCTGCGAGGGCACCTGGAAGAACCTGCTGCACAGCAACGTGGCCAACGACACACCGCAGGAAGTGGGGCCGATGGCCATGCCGGAGGCGATGGCCCGGTCGGTCAACACCTACTTCGTGCAGTTGGAGGCGGACATCGGCCTCTGCCCGATCCGGCAGATGGCCAACAAGGTCGGCATCAAGGCCAAGGCCAGCGGCGCGCCACTGGAGGAGGTGCCGGCCATCGTGCTCGGCACCGAGGAGATGAGCCCGCTGGACATGGCGGGCGTCTACGCCACCTTCGCCTCCCGCGGTGTCTACTGCGCGCCGGTCGCGATCAGCTCGGTCACCGGGCTGGACGGCAGGCAACTGCCGGTCCCGAAGGCCAACTGCGGCCAGGCCATGCAGCAGAGCACCGCGGACGGGATCAACACCCTGCTCAAGGGGGTGACCGAGAAGGGCGGCACCGGCGGCGCGCTCTCCCTGAGCGACGGCCGCATGATCGCCGGCAAGACCGGGACCACCGACGAACGGCGGGCCGCCTGGTTCGACGGCTACACCCCCGACCTGGTCGGGGTGGTCTGGCTGGGCGGGCCCGAGGGCGGGGTCAAGATGGACCAGAGCATCAAGATCGGCGGGCAGAACTTCCCGGCCGGCGTGTACGGCGCCACCGGGCCGGGGCCGATCTGGCAGCAGGCGATGAGCGAGTCGGTCGCCGGGACCCCGCAGCAGAACTTCCAGCTGGTCAACCTGCCGAGCGCGCCGGCGGCCGGTCCCGGCCAGAACCAGGGCCAGGGCCAGAACCAAGGTCAGGGCCAGGGCAACCAGGGCGCCCCCGGCCAGGCTCCGGCGGCCTCCGCCGCCCCGGCGGCACCCCACCCGCCGGCGCCCGCGACTCCGGCCGCGCCGAACCCGCCGGCGGCGCCCGGTCCGCCGGCCGTCAACCCGGCGCCGCCGGCACCGGCCGCCACCGGCCGCGGGAACGGCGGTGGCGGTTACAGCTGGCCGGCCGGCGTCCCCGGTTACGGCATCGGCGGCGCCGGCCAGCCCCGGCGGCACTGAGGGCCACGGACGACCGTGCCCCCGACCCGGGCGGGTCGGGGGCACGGTGCCGTCGGCCGGCCCGCTGGCCGAGCTACTGGGCGCCCAGCGCGGCGCGCACCGCGGCGGCCACCCGGCCGCCCTCGGCCACCCCGGCCACCTTGGGCCGGACGATCTTCATCACGGCGCCCATCCCCTGCGGCCCGCTCGCCCCGCTCTCCGCGACGGCCGCGGCCACGATCGCCGCCAGCTCCTCGTCACTGAGCTGCCGGGGCAGGTACTCGGCGAGCACCTCCCCCTCAGCCCGCTCGCGCGCGGCGGACTCGGCCCGGCCCGCGGTCTCGAAGGCGGCGGCCGCGTCCCGGCGCTTCTTCGCCTCGCCCTCGACCACCTGGAGCACCTCCGCGTCGGAGAGCTCGCGCTTGGTGGTCCCCGCCACCTCGGCACCGGTGACGGCGGCCAGGGTCAACCGGAGGGTGGACGAGCGCAGCTCGTCCCGAGCCTTGATCGCGGCCGTGAGATCGTCCCGCAGCCGCTCCTTGAGCGTTGTCATGCCGCGAGTCTCTCAGCTGGGCTGCCCGAACGCCGTCCAATTTCGACCGACCGACCGTCAGGCGGCGCCGGCCGGGCGAGCGGGGCGGGGCGCGGGTTCACCCGCTCCGCGGCCGTCTGCGACCATGGACCGATGCGAAAGCTGTACTCCGTTCCGCTCGGAATCGCCGCCACCGGCGCCGCCTGCCTCGCCTACTCCGCCGGGTACGAGGTCCGCTCCTTCCGGCTCCGCCGGGTGGAGATCCCGGTCCTGCCGAAGGGGGCCAAGCCCCTCCGGGTGCTCCAGGTATCGGACATCCACATGGTGACCGGGCAGCGGAAGAAGCAGCGCTGGCTGCAGAGCCTGGCCGGACTCCGCCCGGACCTGGTGGTGAACACCGGCGACAACCTCTCCGACCCGCTCGGCGTGCCGTCCGCGCTGGACGCGCTCGGGCCGCTGATGGAGTTCCCCGGGGTGTACGTCTTCGGGTCGAACGACTACTACGGCCCGGCCCGGAAGAGCCCCACCCGCTACCTGAAGGCGCTGAGCACCGGCAACCACGGGCTGAACAACGCCGACGGCACCGGGCGGCGCGGCATCACCGGCGCCGTCCACAACCCGTGGAAGAAGCTGCGCGACGGCTTCGACGCGGCCGGCTGGCTGGACCTCACCAACACTCGCGGCCGGCTCGCCCTGCGCGGGCTCGACCTGGAGTTCACCGGGTTGGACGACCCGCACATCCGCCGCGACCGGTACGCGGACGTGGCCGGCGGCCCGGCCGCCGACGCCGACCTCTCGATCGGCGTGGTCCACGCGCCCTACCTGCGCACCCTGGACGCCTTCACCGCGGACGGCTACCCGCTGATCCTGGCCGGCCACACCCACGGCGGCCAGCTCTGCATCCCCTTCTACGGCGCTCTGGTGACCAACTGCGACCTGGACGCCAAACGGGTCAAGGGCCTCTCCGGCCACCGGGCCGGCGGCAAGCAGGCCTACCTGCACGTCTCGGCCGGCTGCGGCACCAACCGCTACACCCCGGTCCGCTTCGCCTGCCCCCCCGAGGCCACCCTGATGACCCTCACCCCCCGCGCCTGACCCCGGGCGCACCGCGCGGACGCCCGGCCGACCCCGGTCCGGAGCCGTCCGCGCGGGCCCCGGAGGACCGGATTTCGTGTCCTGAGCTGCGTCGGGTAGAGTTCTACTCGTTGCGACGGAGACGGAAGCGACAAACGCAAGACCGGGGTGTGGCGCAGTTTGGTAGCGCGCTTCGTTCGGGACGAAGAGGCCGTGGGTTCAAATCCCGCCACCCCGACCCAGTAGTAGCAGGCAAGGGCCCTGCCGGAGAGATCCGGTGGGGCTCTTCCTCGTTCTGCGTGACCAACTGCGTGACTACCGCTCAGGGTCCCGCTGGCCCAGGTCATCCATGACGACTGCACCCGTCTGGATCGGCGGTCGGATCTGCTTCCGGTAGACCTCCTCGGTCACGGCCGTGCTGGAGTGCCCGACGAGCCATGAGATCTCAGCGGCACCCCGCGGTCGGAGAGCAGCGAGACGAAGGCGTGACGCAGCTCACAGGGCGTCCACTCCTGAGCCGTCAGGCCCTCCGCCATCGCGATGGCCGTCCGGAAGGCCCGGCGGACGTGGGACGGATCCAGCTCCTTGCCCACGGCCGAGTGGAGGACCAGGTTGTTCTCCTCCCGCATGTCGCCGGCCGCGAGCCGGTCCCAGCCCTGGTCCGCCCAGTGATCCCAGAGCGCTTCGACGCACCGGGCCGGGAGCGCGATGGTGCGCCGGGACTTCCGGGTCTTGGCGTCACCACCGGCCCGCACCGAGCGCCACGCAGCCATGTGCGGCAGCACCGGCGGGTGGGTTTGTATAGCTATCGGCTCTTGCAAGATTTTCGTAGCGGCTGTCGCTTCAACTTGCCCGTAGTGTCAACTGGTTGACGGTGGCAGGCTGGTGGTGTGTGTTGTCCCGGTGGGGGACCTGCTGCCGCAGCTGGCCGCGGTGCAGGTCGAGCGCGTGGAGGCCGGCGGGAACGTGCTGCGGATCACGGCCTGGACCAGGAATGACGCCCCGGCAGCGTGTCCAGGGTGCGGGCAGGCGTCGGACTGGGTGCATTCGAGTCATGTGCGGCATGTCGCGGACGAGGCGGTGGGCGAACGCCCAGTCGTGATCGACTTGTCGGTGCACCGCTTGTACTGCGAGAACCCCGCCCGCGAGAGGGTCACCTTCGCCGAGCGGATGCTGCTGCCGGCGGCGTTCACCGACCGACCGCCGTCGTTCATCAGGCGGAGCACCTGAATCCGCAGGTCGTCATCCTGCACGGTGTACTGGCCGGTGCTCAGGAAGGCGGCCTGCTCCTGCGGGCTACCGGTGAGCGCCGTGGCGGCGGCCTTCTTCACTGGGTCGGCACCGTTGTCAGCCAAGTAGGCGACCTGGGCGCGGTTGTCCTACTCCACTGCGGCCTGCCGGCCGGTGCGTAGCCGCTGGAGTACGTGTGCCAGCGAGTGCGTCCCCGGCCGCACGCTGGTCCAGGGACCGCTGGTGGTGAGGAGTTGGAGGGCCGCAGTGCGACCCTTGGCAACTGCGGTGCCTTGGTCGGCTCCGGGCGCGACCGCTTCGGCGAGGAGCTTGGCGGTCTCCTCGCTCGTCTGGACGGTCTGGGCCCGGTCGGCTGCAGCCTGCGCCTGGGCGTCGTCGTTCTGGGCCTTCAGGTCCTTCGCGGCCTGGACGGCCTGCACCTGGTCGGCCTGCAGTTGCGTCGCCTCAGCCTGGCGCACGGTCGCCTCCACCGTGCCGGCCTGGGTGGCTGCGGCGGACGCCGTGTCAGCGGCCTTGAGGGCCGCGGTGGCGAAGTCGGTCACCTGCTTGGCGAAGTCCGCCGCCTGGCCGCCGCTCGCTGCCGCGCTGTCTGCGGCCGCGGCGGCCGCCTCGGCATGGCCGGCCGCCTGCGTGGCGGCGTCACGGGTGTCCTGGGCGGCAACGGCCGCCTGGATGGCCAGCGTCTGGGCCACGCCGACGGCCTTGTTGGCGCTGACGGCCAGAGCCCGGGCCTTGGCAGCCGCAGCGTCGGCGCGCCGAGCTCGGGCTCCGGCGGTCTTGGTGAAGGACCCGGCCTGCGCGGCGTCGGCAGCGTGCGCGCTCGCGCTGGCGGCTGCCTGAGCCGCCGTGAGTGCCTCGCTCAGGGCGGTCATCGTGCTGGCGACCGCGTCGGCGGCGGTCCTGGCCCCCGCCGCGGCGTCGCGTGCGTCCTGGGCCGCCTGCCGGGCGAACGGCCGCCCGGCCCTGGTCCTTCGCGGCAGCACCGGCGGCTTGGTAGGCGCGGGCGTCGGCGCGGCCAGCAGCGGCGGCAGCGGCAGCCGCTGAGGCTGATGCCGAAGCGGGGGCCCGCGCGGCGGCGTTGGCCGCGTTGGCCGCGTTGGCCGCGTCTATCGCGGTCTGGGCAGCCTGTGCCGCACCGCGGCGGCGTCCGCAGCCCGGCCGGCCGCAGCCGTGGCCTGGTCGGTTGAGTCCTTGGCGGCACCACGGGCGAGCCCGGGAGGCATCGCCCGCCGCCCTCCGGCATCACCGCCCGACACTCCGTCAGTCCGTCGACCAGCCGTCACCGTCCCTCCGGGGTGACCCGCGCCACCGGCGATGCCGCCGGCTGCCCGGGACGGCGGTGTCGTCCGGCGCGGCTACGCTGCGGGGCGCCGCGGTTCCGCCGTCGCGAACCGCCCCCGAACCCGCAGGAGCAGCCGCCATGGCCCGGACCACTCCACCGCGTCCCGTCGACGTGGAGACGCTGTTCCCAGAGGTCTCGCCGTACCGCAGGGACACCGTCCGCCTGCACCCGCGGGCCGGCGATCCGGGCGTGCGGGACAGCTCCGTGGGCGGGCCCCTGCTGTGGCCGCGGTCGCAGCCCTGGCCGCACTGCGACGACGACCATCCGCACACCGCCTTCGCCCCGCCGCAGCCCGGCGCGATCCCCTTGGTGCCCGTCCTCCAACTGTTCGCCGCCGACGTCCCCGAGCTGCCCTTCCCGGCCGACACGGACGTCCTGCAGGTGCTGTGGTGCCCGTTCGACCACGAGGCCGGTTACGTTCCCCGCCCGGAGCTGTACTGGCGGCACGGTTCCACCTGCGACGGCGAACCCGGCACCCCGCCCCGGCCGATCGGCGCCGACGACGACTACCTGCCCGACCCGTGCGTGCTGCACCCCGAGAGGACCGCCGACTACCCGAACTGGGACCTGCCCGAGGAGGTCGCCGAGGCACTGGAGGGACGGTTCGACCGGCTGGAGGAGGAGACCGGGTGGTCGTACTGGTCGCACCTGTCCGTGGCCGACGGCATCAAGGTCGGCGGGTACCCGACGTGGACCCAGGAGCCGTCCTGGCCCGACTGCCCGACCTGCGGCCAGCGCATGGAGCACCTGCTCACGATCAACAGCGCGGAGTTCGACGGCGAGTCCTGGCGGGCCTGGCTCCCCGTCGAGGACACCCCCGCCACGGGCACCGTCTGGGACCTCCCGTACCAGGAGCGCACCCGGATCCAGCGCCCGCCGGGGCTGATGCTCGGCGACATGGGCGGCATCTACCTCTTCGACTGCCGACACTGCCCGGACCGGCCCTACAGCCACCGCTCCGACTGCTCCTAGCGGGGGTCTCCGGGCCGGTGGGCTCGCGCCGGGGATCGGGCCGCGGTCGGATGTCGACTTCGCGCGCGTAGGCACGTGCGAGAGCGGCATTCGATCAGGCACGGACGCGTCGACTGCTGGACGAACCGCGCCAGCCGCTCGGCCTCCCGCGGGCCTCCGGCGCGACCGTCGACTCCAGCACCCAGGGCCGCGGCTCCCTGCTCCGGTCCGTCCACCCGCCCCACCGACCCGGGCAGCGCCGGCCGGCCGCGGAGCGGCTCGGTGACGGCGGCTCAGCTGACGTCCTCGCAGGCGGGAGTGGTCAGACCTTCAGGACGAGCGGAACGTCGCCCTCCACCGCGACTTAAACGATCCCCCGGGTCCGGTGAGTCGCAGGACGAAGGATCACCTGCCGCCAGCTGGCCGCCCCCCACCGTCCACGCCAGGAGTTCGTTCGTGTCGAGGCGGAGGGCGACGAGGTCGGAGAGATCCGGGCTCGCAGGTCGATGTCCACGCGTCCATCAGATCCCCGGGGCTGGATCGAAGCACGCCCCAGAGGTGGCGGGGTGGGGGTCGTCAGGGTCCTTCCAGGGTTGTTTCTGATGTGACGTTCCGTCAGGGCGGATCAGAATGTTCGGGGTTCGACTGACGCACCGTGGCGGCAGGTGGGCGGTGGCCGTCGCGGTCGCCGCGACCGGTCCGGTCAGTGGGTGTTCCGTCCTCGCCAGCAAGACGGACTCCCAGAGCTACCAGGTGACGGACGCGGTGAAGTCGGTCAGTGTCGATGACCAGGGCGGCAGCATCGAGGTGGTCGCCACCGAGCAGAGCACGGTCACGGTGGTGGAGACCTTCACCTACTCGGACGGCAAGCCGCGCACCACGCACTCCGTGCAGGACGGCGAACTCACGCCCCAGGCGAACGGTTGCAGCTCCAGCGGGTTCGGACACGTCGGAAGCAAGTGCGACGTGTCGTACCGGCTGGAGGTCCCCCGGGCCACCGCGACCCATCTGACCAGCGACGGCGGGAGCATCAGCGTCGAGGGGCTGTCCGGCACGACGTACGCGCACACCAGCGGCGGCGCCGTCGACGTCCACGACCCCGCGGCCACGGACGTCACCGCCCAGACCGCCGGCGGCAGCGTCGACGTGCAGCTCGACCGGACGCCCGACCGGGTCGACGCCGAGAGCGGCGGCGGCAGCGTGCGGATCCGGGTGCCGAAGGGCTCCTACGCGGTGGACCTGGACGGCTCCGTCACCAGCCAGTCCGTCGGGGTGACGACCGACCCGGCCTCCACGCACCGGCTCGAGGCGCGCACCGGGGGCGGCGGCGTGTCCGTCGAGGACGACTGAGCCGCGCGTCAGGCGCGGAAGGTGCGGCGGTAGGCGCCCGGGGAGACGCCGATGGCCTCGTGCAGGCGCTGCCGCAGGGTGGCGTCGGTGCCGAAGCCGACCCGCTCGGCGATCCGCCCCACCGGCAGGTCGCTGCTCTCCAGCAGGTGCCGGGCCAGGTCGACGCGCTGCTGGGTGAGCCACTGCCCGGGGCTCATCCCGACCTCGGCCCGGAAGCGACGGGTGAAGGTGCGCCGGCTCATGCCCGCGTGCCCGGCCAGATCGGCCAGCTGGAGCGGCTCGTGCAGCCGGTCGGTCGCCCAGGCGCGGGTGGCCGAGGTACCGACGTCCGAGCGGCGCGGCACCGGCCGCTCCACGTACTGCGCCTGGCCGCCCTCCCGCTGCGGGGGGACGACGCAGCGCCGGGCCACCTGGTTGGCGATCGCGCTGCCGTGGTCCTGCCGGATCACGTGCAGCAGCAGGTCGATGCCGGCCGCCGCGCCGGCCGAGGTCAGCACCCGGCCGGCGTCCACGAACAGCACGTCGGCGGCGAGTTCGACCTGCGGGTAGCACCGCTGGAACAGGCCCGCGTGGCACCAGTGGGTGGTCGCCGCCCGGCCGTCCAGCGCGCCGGTCGCCGCCAGCAGGAAGGTGGCGACGCAGATCCCCACGATCCTGGTGCCGGGCTTGATCAGCGCCAGCGCCTCGGCCGTCCGGCGGGGCAGCGCGGCGCGGTCGGTGATCTCGGTGAAGGCCTCGGAGGCGGGGATCACCACGGTGTCCGCCTCGGCCAGCACCGACGCGTCGCGCTCGACGGTGATCGAGAAGTCGACGGCGGTCCGGACCGACCGCCCGTCCACCGAACACGTGACGACCTCGTAGAGCGGCCGGTGCTCGGAGTCGGTGGCCACCCCGAAGAGCCGCGAGGCCAGACTCAGTTCGAACGGAATGACCCCGTCCAACGCCAGGACCACCACTCGATGCATGGCCCAATGCTTGCACATCATGGCCCTCGGGCCACTGTCACCGCAGTTCGCGGCCGACGCATCCTGGGCGCATGACCACGATGAAGGCGATCAGCCAAGACAGCTACGGCGGCCCGGAAGTCCTGCGTGAGGTCGAGATCGACCGGCCGTCGCCCGGCCCCTCCGAGGTGCTCGTGCGCGTCCGCGCGGCGGGCATGAACCCGACCGACTGGAAGCACCGCCGGTTCGCCGGCTTCCTCGACCGCCTGCCGCTGGTGCTCGGTTGGGACGTCTCCGGGGTGGTCGAGGCGGTCGGCACCGGTGTCACGATCCACCGGGCCGGCGACGAGGTCTTCGGCATGCTCCCCTACCCGTACGGCGTCGGCTCGTTCGCCGAGTACGCGGTCGCGCCGGCCCGCGCGCTGGTCCGCAAGCCGGCGAACGTCGACCACGTCCAAGCGGGCGCGATCCCGCTGGCCGCCCTGACGGCCTGGCAGGTCCTGGTGGACGCCGCGGACGTGCGGCCCGGCCAGCGCGTCCTGATCCACGCCGCCGCGGGCGGGGTCGGCCACCTCGCCGTGCAGATCGCCAAGGAACGCGGCGCGCACGTGATCGGCACCGCCAGCGCCCCCAAGCACGCGCTGCTGCGCGAACTCGGCGTCGACGAGCCGATCGACTACCGCACCCAGGACTTCACCGGGATCGCCCCGGTCGACCTGGTGCTCGACACGGTGGGCGGCGAGACGGCCGTCCGCTCGCTCGACATCCTGAAGCCCGGCGGCCAGTTGATCTCCATCGCACTCCGCGAGGTCCCCGCGGACCTGTGCGAGCAGGCCGGGGCCCGCGGGATCCGGGCCTACCCGCTGCTGGTCGAGGCCGACCAGGCGGGCATGCGCGCGATCAGCGAGCTGCTCGCCGCCGACAGGCTCAGGGCGGTGATCGAGGCCACCTTCCCGCTCGACCAGGCCGCCAAGGGCCACGCGTTGGGCGACACCGGGCGGGTGACCGGCAAGGTCGTGCTCACCGTCCCGTAGGGCCGTGGAAAGAAAGACCTCGGCGAGTGCGACCGAACCGGCCTCCCGAACCGTCCCATCGGGCAGAGCCCCGCGAACGAGCGGGTCCGCATAGCCGGCGTGCGGTCGACACCAGAGGACATCACGTGACGTCAGAGGACTTCACCGAAATCGACGGAATCGACGGATTCCGCACCGCACTCGATGACGAGCTACTCGCACTGACCCCGCCGCCGCTGGGCGACGTGGTCGGCGCGGCGGCCCAGCGCGGACGCCGGATCCGGCGGCTGCGGGTGATCAGCACGGCGGCCGCGTCGGTGGTCGCGCTGGCCACCCTCACCGCGCTGCTGACCGGTCCGCTCAACCCGGCCGCCCGGCCGCGCGAGCTGGGTGCGGCGGCCGGACCGTCCGTCGTCGCCGGCCAGCCGTCCCCGGCCCCGACGCCCACGCCCACGCCCACGCCGACGGCGGGCGACACGCCCACCGCGAGCCCCTCGGCAAGCCAGGGCGCCCCGGCCGCAGCGGCCGGCGGGGCCGACGCGACCGGCGCCGCCGTGCTGCAGGCCCTGCTGAACCTGCTGCCGAAGGGCGTCACCACCTCCCACCTCGCCGCCAACGACGCGAGCGTCAACGGCAACGAGATCACCGAAACCGGCGCCCAGGTCTACCTGACCACCCCGGCCGGCACCGGGATGATCCGGGTGGACGTGGGCAAGGGCGACGGCAGCGATCTCTGCGCCCGCGGCGCGACGTGCTACCGGGACAGCCGGGGACAGCAGGTCTCGGTGCTGACCCTCCCGGGGAACTGCGTGCAGAGCCTGGTCGTCACCGTCGAGCACCCCGACCACAGTGTGGTCATGATCAGCGTGGCAAGCTGCCTCGCCTGGGACGGCAGCGCCAACCGGCCCGGGGTCCTGGCGCTGACGGCCGACCAGGCGGCGGCGATCGCCGGCGACCCGACGCTCGCGGCGACGATGCCCGCCGAGTACGTCGCCGAGGCGAACGCCCGCTACGGCGGCGTGCCCACGTTCAGCTGATCCGGTCCGCCGCGGCTCCCGTCCCCGGGAGTCGCGGCGGCTTTCGTCGTCCGTCCCACCGCCTGCCCAGATCGGGGTCCCAGTAGTGCGCAACGAAGCAGACTTCACCGCCTTCGCGCAGGCCGGCGCGGTCCGCCTGCGTCAGATCGCCTACCTGATGTGCCGGGACTGGCACCTCGCGCAGGACCTCACCCAGACCACGCTCACCAAGATGTACGTCGCCTGGAACCGGATCAGCCGCCGTCCTGAGCTGGACCCCTTCCTGTACGCCCGCAAGGTGCTGCTGAACTCGCTGCTCGACCACCGCAGGCTGCGCAGCAGCGGCGAGCTGGCCACCGACCAGCTCCCGGACCGGCCGGGCGCCGCCGACCCGACCGCCGTCCGGCTCACCCTGCTGGACGCGCTCGCGCTGCTGCCCAAACGGGACCGGGCGATCGTGCTGCTGCGCTACTGGGAGGACCACAGTGTCGAGACCACCGCCGAGATCCTGGGGGTGAGCCCCTCGGTGGTGAAGTCGCAGAGCATGCGCTCGCTGGCGGTGCTCCGCGAGCACCTGGGCCCGGACCGCGAGCTGCTCTTCGGCTGAGCCCCGTCGCACGACCGGGGGGCTGCCGCCACCGCGCCCCCATCGGGTTGGATGGGCGGATGAGTAGCGAGAAGCACGACACGCCCGCCTGGGAGCAGCGGTTCCGGGCGGCGCGGGTCTCCCTCCCCGACTGGGCGGACGACGCGCCCGACCGGTCGCTGTACGTCTCCAACGCCACCGGCAGCTACCAGGTGTACGCCTGGGACCGGGCCACCGGCACCCACCGGCAGGTCACCGACCGCCCGCACGGCACCACCGACGCGGCGCTCTCCCCCGACGGCGCCTGGGTCTGGTGGTTCGACGACACCGACGGCGACGAGTTCGGCGTCTGGCGCCGGCAGCCGTTCGAGGGTGGCCCGGACCAGGAGGCGGTGCCCGGACTCGCCCCGTCCTACGAGGCCGGCCTGGCGCTCGGCCGGGACGGCACCGTGGTCGTCGGCCGCTCCACCGACGAGGCGGGCACCACCCTGCACCTGCTCCGGCCGGGCGCCGCGGAGCCGGTCGAGATCTACCGGCACGCCGAGTACGGCAGCGTGGGCGACCTCTCGCACGACGGCACACTGCTCGCCATCGAGCACACCGAACACGGCGACGCCATGCACAGCGCGATCCGGGTGGTGCGGACCGGGCGGGAGTACCCCGGATCGGAGGCCGGGGGAGGCTCGACGGTCGCCGAGCTGGACGAGGTGACCGGCCGTGAGCAGCCGCTCGGCCTGGCCTGCCTGGGCTTCGCCCCGGTGCCCGGGGACAGCCGGCTGCTGGTCGCCCACCAGCGGCACGACCGCTGGGAGCCGATGCTCTGGGACCCGCTGACCGGCGTCGAGACCGAGCTGCCGCTGCGCACCGCGGACGGGCGGCCGCTGCCCGGCGACGTCTCGGCGCAGTGGCGGCCGGGAGCCGGGGCACTGCTGATCGAGCACGAGTTCGAGGCGCGCAGTGAGCTGTTCTCCTACGACCTGGCCGACGGCACGCTGACCCGGCTGGAGACCCCGCGCGGCACGGTGGCCGGCGCCACCGCCCGGCCGGACGGGACCGTCGAGTTCCTCTGGTCCTCCGCCGCCGAGCCCTCGGTGGTCCGCTCCACCGCGGGCACCGTGGTGCTGCGGGCCCCCGGCGCGGTGCCGCCCGGCTCGGTGCCGGTCGAGGACGTCTGGGTGGACGGGCCCGGCGGGCGGGTGCACGCGCTGGTGCAGCGCCCGGCCGGCGCGGGTCCGTTCCCGACCGTCTTCGAGGTGCACGGCGGCCCGACCCACCACGACAGCGACTCCTTCGCGGCCGGCCCGGCCGCCTGGCTGGACCACGGCTTCGCGGTGGTCCGGGTCAACTACCGTGGCTCGACCGGCTACGGCCAGGCCTGGACGGACGCGCTGCGCGAGCGGGTGGGCCTGATCGAGTTGGAGGACATCGGCGCGGTGCGCGCCTGGGCGGTGGCGTCCGGGCTCGCCGACCCGGCCCGGCTGGTGCTCTCCGGCGGCTCGTGGGGCGGCTACCTGACCCTGCTCGGCCTCGGCACCCAGCCGGACGCCTGGTCGCTGGGCCTGGCCGCGGTCCCGGTCGCGGACTACCTGACCGCGTACGGGGACGAGATGGAGGCGCTCAAGTCGCTCGACCGGACGCTCTTCGGCGGCACGCCGGAGGAGGTGCCGGAGCGCTGGCGGGCCTCCTCACCGCTGACCCACGTGGCCAACGTCCGGGTGCCGCTCTACCTCAGCGCCGGCCTGAACGACCCGCGCTGCCCGATCCGGCAGATCGAGAACTACGTGGCGCGACTGGTGGAGCTGGGCGTCCCGCACGAGGTGTACCGCTACGACGCGGGGCACGGCTCGTTGGTGGTGGACGAGCGGATCAAGCAGCAGCGGCTGGAGATCGACTTCGTCCGGCGCCACCTGGGCTGACGCCGGACAGGCCCTGGGCCCGGTCCGGGACCGGGCTCCGGATCAGTCCAGGACCGGGGTGAGCCCGAGCGCCCGGTCCTGGGCGGCCTCCGCCTCGCGGCGGGCCAGCCGGAACCACATGAAGCCGACGAAACCCGCGAAGGCGAACCACTGCAGGGTGTAGCCGAGGTTCTGGAAGGCCCGGGCGGTCAGCCCGTTCCCGTCGTCCGGCTGGGTGGTCGGCACGGCGGTCAGGCCGGCCGGGACGGTGTCGGCGGCCACCCATCCGTCGTAGGTCGGATAGGGCAGCAGGTTGACCAGGGTGGCCGGGCTGATCATGCCGAGCTGCCCGTCCGGCAGGCCGCCGGCCACCGCGCCGGAGGTGTCGGCGGTCTCGTCGGCCTGCAACCGCCCGGTCACCGTGACCTGGCCGGTCGGGGCGGGAGGGGGCGTGCCGGGGTTGCCCTCGACCCAGCCGCGGACCACCGAGACGGCCGGGCCGGCCGCGGTGCGCAGCGGGGTCAGCACGTAGTAACCCTGTTTCCCGTTGACCGTCCGGTTGGGCACCAGCAGCTGGTGCGCCGCGTCGTACGTCCCGGTGGCGGTCACCTCGCGGCCCAGCGCGCCGGTGGTCAGCTGGGCGGTCGGCCCGGGCAGCAGGGCCTCGAGCGGGCTCGCGGCGGCGGGCCGCGCCGGCGTGCTGGCCCGCGTGTGGTGCTGAGGGTGCGAGACACCGGCCGCCGCCTCGAACCGGCTCAGCTGCCAGGTGCCCAGCCAGACGCAGACCACGATGGCGGCGATCGACAGGACGGTGCTGCCGAGCCAGCGCGGAGTCAGGAGGAACCGGTACACAGCCCCACGGTAACCAGCGATCCCACCGGCCCGGACGCAGGGTCCCCGTCCGGCGGCGCGCGGGTGCGCCGACCGCCGGACGGGCCGGGCTCAGGAGGCCGCCTGCGGCACCGAGCGGTAGAGCGTCCCGCCGCCGCACACCCCGTCGATCACGGTGCTGGCCGCGTCCGGGCCGGTTCCCAGCGGCTGGTGGCCGACGGTGAGCGAGGCCGGCACGGCCGGGGCGGCGGTTGCGGCCGGGGACGGCGAGGCGGCGGGCGAGGCCGGGCCGTCGGCCACCGGGGCTGCCGGGCCGGCCGTGCCGTTGGAGAGCGCCGGGCCGGCCGAGACCGGGGCGCCGGCGCCGGCCGGGCTGGGGCTGGGCGAGGCGCTCGTCCCGGCCGTTCCGGCCCCCTGGCCGGCCGACTGGACCGGGCTCGGGCCGGCGACCGGGCAGAGGCTGTCCGGCACCCAGGCGAACGGCAGCCGGTAGCTGGCCGCGGCGGCCAGCAGCAGCCGGGCCGGCAGGCTCGCCGGGTCGGGCAGGCCACCGGCCGGGTCGCCGACGGTGTGGGCCACCACCCGGATCGCGCCCGTCCCGCCGCTGACCGAGACCGTGCCCGGATCGGCCACCACGCACGGGTGCCCGGAGACGTTGGCCACCGAGAAGTACCCGTACCGCCGGCCGGCCGCGTCGGGCGCCCCCAGCTGCGCGGCGCCGCCGCCCAGATCGGTGCGGACGCAGTCGGGCGCGCCGGCGGCCGCCGCGGCCGAGCCGGCGGCGCTGGCGCTCGGCCCGCCGGCCGTGACGCTGGGCCCGGCCGAGACCGGCTCGGCCGGGGCGCTCGGGCTCGGCAGACCAGCGCTCGCCGCCGGGACGGGGAGCGGAACCTGTCCCCGCGCCGGCGCGGACGGCCGGGGCGCCGGCGCGGCGGCCGCGCCTCCGTTGCCCCCGCCGGGCGCCGAACCGTCCGAGAGCTGCAACGCGCCGAGGCTGTTCAGGGTCGGCAGCACCGCGGTGGCCAGGGCGACCACGGCCGCACCGGTCCACACCTGCCGGTGCCGGGCCCGCCGGGCCGGGATCGCCCGGCGGATCCGCGGCAGCGCGTCCGCCGCGGGTTGCAGTCCGTCCACCGCGCCGTGCAGCAGCGCCCGCAGCGCCGCCTCCTCGCCGCGGCCCTCGGCCGCCGCCTCCGCCCACTTCGCGTCCCGGCCGAACCGATCCTCAGTCATGACTGCTCTCCATCAGCACCCGCAGCGCCGCCAGGCCGCGCGAGCCGTACGCCTTGACCGCCCCCACGGAGACCCCCAGCACCTCGGCGACCTGAGCCTCGGTCAGATCGGCGTAGTAGCGCAGGACCAGGACCTCGCGCTGCCGCCGCTGCAGGCCGCGCAGGGCGGCCCTCAACTGGTCGCGTTCCAGAGCATCGTAGGCGCCCTCCTCTGCGCTGGCCATGTCAGGCATCGGCTTGGGCAGCAGGCGCAGACCCAGGATCCGCCGGCGAAGCGTGCTGCGGGACAGGTTGACGACGGTCTGGCGCAGGTAGGCCAGGGTCTTCTCGGGGTCGCGCACCCGGCGGCGGGCCGCGTGCACCCGGATGAACGCCTCCTGGACGACGTCCTCGCAGGAGGACAGGTCGTCCAACAGCAGCGCGGCCAGCCGCAGCAGTGAGCGGTAGTGGGCCCGGTAGGTCTCGGTGAGCAGGTCGACACTGGCTCCCGCCGTGTCGGTGGCGGCCATGGTCATCCCCGGCTCAACCGGTTGCCGGACAAGCGGAAGGACCCCCGCCAGGGGCAGCCGCACCGTCGGATCCACACCCACCGCCACCAGGTCTGTCACGCCCGTTGGACACTTGATCCCCCCTCAGGGTTGCCCCGTTCGGCGGACATTCTTCCGCACGCGACGGAGCCCCCTCCACCTGAAGGGGGCTCCTCGGGATCCGGACCCGGCCTCAGCCGATGAATTCGGCCGCCACCAGCTCGGCGATCTGGGCGGTGTTCAACGCCGCGCCCTTGCGCAGGTTGTCCCCGCAGAGGAAGAGGTCCAGCGCGTTCGGGTCGTCGAGCGAGCGGCGCACCCGGCCGACCCAGGTCGGGTCGGTGCCGACCACGTCGTTCGGGGTCGGGAACTCGCCGGCCGCCGGGTCGTCGTACAGCACCACGCCGGGCGCCCGGGCCAGGATCTCCTGCGCGTGCAACTGGCTGACCTCGCGCTCGAAGACCGCGTGCACGGCCAGCGAGTGCGTGGTGACCACCGGGATCCGCACGCAGGTCGCGGCGACCTTGAGGTGCGGCAGCCCGAGGATCTTGCGGCTCTCGTCGCGGACCTTGAGCTCCTCGGAGGACCAGCCGTCCGCCTTGAGCGAGCCGGCCCACGGCACCGCGTTCAACGCCAGCGGGGCCGCGAACGGCCCGTTGTCGCCGATCACCGCGCGCAGGTCGCCGGCCAGCTCGCCGACCGCGGTGCCGGCCACCTTCGCGGTCTGCTCGCGCAGCGCGTCGATACCGGCCTGCCCCGCGCCGGAGGCCGCCTGGTAGGAGGCGACCACCAGCTCCCTGAGCCCGAGCTCGGAGTGCAGCGCGCCCAGCGCGACGATCATCGACAGGGTGGTGCAGTTCGGGTTGGCGATGATCCCGCGGGGCCGGAGCCGGGCCGCGGCGGCGTTCACCTCGGGCACCACCAGTGGCACGTCCTCGTCCATCCGGAACGCCCCGGAGTTGTCGACCACGACCGCGCCCTTGGCGGCGGCGATCGGCGCCCACTGGGCGGAGACCTCGTCCGGGACGTCGAACATCGCGATGTCGATGCCCTCGAAGGCCTCCTCGGTGAGCGCGACCACCTCGGCCTCGCGGCCGCGCACGGTGAGCCGGCGGCCGGCCGAGCGCGCCGAGGCGATCAGCCGGATCTCGCCCCAGACGTCCTCCCGGGCGGAGAGGATGCCGAGCATCACCGTGCCGACCGCGCCGGTCGCGCCGACCACGGCCAGATTGGGCCTGCGCCGCGCCGCCGCCGACTGCTCCGGCGACGGCTCGGCGGCGGTCATCGCCCGGTCCCGCCGTAGACGACGGCTTCGTCGCTGTCCGAGTCCAGGCCGAACGCGGTGTGCACGGCGCGGACCGCCTCGTTGACGTCGTCGGCCCGGGTCACCACGGAGATCCGGATCTCCGAGGTGGAGATCAGCTCGATGTTGACGCCTGCCTCGGAGAGCGCCTCGAAGAAGGTCGCGGTGACCCCCGGGTTGGACTTCATGCCCGCGCCGACCAGCGAGATCTTGCCGATCGCGTCGTCGTAGCGGAGCGACTCGAAGCCGATCCCCTCGCGGACCCGGCTCAGCGCGTCGATCGCCTTCTGGCCCTCGGTCTTCGGCAGCGTGAAGGAGATGTCGGTGAGACCGGTCGACGCGGCGGAGACGTTCTGCACCACCATGTCGATGTTGACCTCGGCGTCCGCGATGGCGCGGAAGATCCGGGCCGCCTCGCCCGGCTTGTCCGGGACGCCGACGACCGTGATCTTCGCCTCGGACGTGTCATGGGCGACTCCGGAGATGATGGCCTGCTCCATCTCGCCCCCTTCGGGCTTGGTCGGGTTGGTGTTGCTGACGATGGTCCCCGGCAGACCGGAGAACGACGATCGTACGTGGATCGGGATGTTGTAGCGCCGTGCGTACTCGACACACCGGTCGAGCAGCACCTTGGAGCCGGACGAGGCCAGCTCCAGCATGTCCTCGTAGGCGATCCAGTCGATCTTGCGGGCCTTCTTGACCACCCGCGGGTCGGCGGTGAAGACGCCGTCCACGTCGGTGTAGATCTCGCAGACCTCGGCCTCCAGCGCAGCGGCCAGCGCGACTGCGGTGGTGTCCGAGCCGCCCCGGCCCAGGGTCGTGATGTCCTTGCTCACCTGGGAGACGCCCTGGAAACCGGCCACGATCGCGATGTTGCCCTCGTCCAGGGCGTTGCGGATCCGGCCCGGCGTGACGTCGATGATGCGCGCCTTGTTGTGGACCTGGTCGGTGATCACACCGGCCTGGCTGCCGGTGAACGACTGGGCCTCGTGCCCGAGCGATTTGATCGCCATCGCCAGCAGGGCCATCGAGATCCGCTCTCCAGCGGTCAGCAGCATGTCGAACTCACGACCGGCAGGAATCGGGGATACCTGCTCGGCGAGTTCGATGAGCTCGTCCGTCGTGTCGCCCATCGCGGACACCACGACGACGACCTCATGGCCGGCCTTCTTGGTGTCGACAATTCGACGGGCTACGCGCTTGATGCCCTCGGCATCCGCAACGGATGAGCCGCCGTACTTCTGCACGACAAGGCCCACGTGCGCTCCTCGACTAAGTCGTCTTCGGGGGGTGGTGCCCGGCGCGGGGTGGCGCCGTCCGGTCCCCCCAGACCCCCTGGGAGGGGGTACTGCGGTCGCCGGCCAGTCTACCGAGCGGGGACCGGGCGTCAGTCGCATTCCATATGATGAGACTGGCATTTCAGCAAATGGACAGCGATTCGGGTGCCCGCCCGGCGACTCTGCGGGCCGGGCGGCGGCCGGTCGAAAGAATTCCACGGGGTCGGGCGCATCGGGGCCGGATTTGCCGGTCGAAGATTTTTCGAGGATTTCCGGGTGGGCCGGCTCAGATCCCGAGTTCGGCCGCCATCAGGTCACCGGCCTGCTGCTCCAGCTGCTCGTCGGTGAGCCCGTCGTCGTCGGTGTCCGCACCGTCCGGGACCGCGCCGATCGGGCTGTCCAGCCGGACGTGCGCGATCAGCGACTGCAGCGCGCGGAGCACCGCCGTGCAGGTCGAGCCCCAGGTGGAGAGGTAGGAGAACTGCCACCACCAGAGCGCCTCGCTGACCCGACCCTCGTCGTAGTGGGTCAGGCCGTGCCGCAGGTCGCTGACCACGCCCGCGAGGTCGTCGGAGATCCGGAACGCGTTCGGCTTCTCCGGCGGCCCGTACGGGTCGAAGACCTCGTGGTAGACGTCGATCGGCGCCAGCAGCTCGGCGAGCCGCTCGCGCACCTCGACCCCGTCCGGCTCCGGGCCGGCGTCCGGCTCGAACCGGTCGTCCGGGAGCACGTCCTCGATCGCGCCGAGCCGACCGCCGGCCAGCAGCAGCTGGGAGACCTCCAGCAGGAGCAGGGAGACCGCGCTGCCCGGCTCGTCGCCCTTGGCGATCTCGGTCACCGCGAGGACGAAGCTCTTGATCGAGTCCGAGATCTGCACCGCGAAGTCGTCAGGTTCCGGGATGTGCACCGGGTGCACGCTCTTGTCAGACATCGAGCAGTCGTCTCCCTTCGAAGGCCCGGCCGAGGGTGACCTCGTCGGCGTACTCCAAGTCCCCGCCGACGGGCAGACCGCTCGCCAGCCGGGTCACCTTCAGGCCCATCGGCTTGCAGAGCCGGGCCAGATAGGTCGCGGTCGCCTCCCCCTCCAGGTTGGGGTCTGTGGCGAGGATCAGCTCGCCGACGGTGCCGTCGGCCAGCCGCGCCAGCAGTTCGCGGATCCGCAGGTCATCCGGTCCGACCCCCTCGATCGGGCTGATCGCGCCGCCGAGCACGTGGTACCGCCCGCGGAACTCGCGGGTCCGCTCGATGGCGACGACGTCCTTGGGCTCCTCGACCACGCAGATGACGCCCAGGTCACGCCGCGGGTCCAGGCAGACCCGGCACTGCTCGGCCTCGGCCACGTTGCCGCAGACCGCGCAGAACCGCACCTTGTCCTTGACCTCCAGCAGCGCGTGCGCCAGCCGGCGGACGTCCACCGGGTCGGACTGCAGCACGTGGAAGGCGATCCGCTGGGCGCTCTTGGGCCCGACGCCGGGCAGCCTGCCCAGTTCGTCGATCAGGTCCTGAACCACGCCTTCGTACACCGCTCTGCCTTCCCACTGCACTCGCCAACGCACTCGTCCTCGCGGACGCCGGCGCACCCGCGCGCTCGTCCGTGCCGCACCCGGCCGTGCTCGACGGTGGTTGCGCCGGTGCCATCATCCAACGATTCGGGCGCCGGACACACCGTCCAGCGCCCGGAAGTCCCCGGATCCTCACATTCCGGTAACCCGGCTGGCGACGATCCGGCCGGGTCGTGCTCAGAAGGGCAGGCCCGGGATACCGCCGCCGAGGCCGCCCAGGGCCTGGGTCAGCGGGCCCATCCGCTCCTGCTGCAGCTTCTGCGCCTCCGCGTTGGCGGCGTGGACCGCCGCCAGGACCAGGTCCGCGAGGGTCTCGGTGTCCTCCGGATCGACCGCCTCCGGGGCGATGGTCAGGCCGAGCAGCACGCCGCTGCCGCTGACCGTCGCCTCCACCAGGCCACCGCCGGCGGAGCCGCTGACCTTGGCCGCGGCCAGCTCCTCCTGGGCCTTGGCGAGGTCCTGCTGCATCTTCTGCGCCTGCATGAGCATCTTCTGCATGTTGGGCTGGCCACCAGGGAACACGGTTCACTCCTGACTGAGTTCGTCACGCTGCGTCATCCGAGTCATCCGACGGACCACGCCGGTTCGAGCCTATGTCCTGCCGCCGGCTCGTCGACACCACCCGGGGCACACCTCAGCCGCCGTGCTGAATCTCCTCCAGCACGGTCGCGCCCAGCTCACGAATGATCAGTTCCTGCGCCGAGACGGACTCCACCGGGACGGCCGGGGCGTCGTCCGCCGCGATGTCCTCGTCCGGGTCGCCGTACTGGTCGGCGTACGGCGCCGGCGGGGGCGGCGGCGAGCCGGCCGGGGGGGCGGCGGGCGGCGCGACCGGGGACGGCGGCACGGCGGCCGGGGCCGCGGGCGGCGGCGCGGCCGACACCGCCGAGGAGGTGTGCGCGAACCCGCCGGACGGCGCCGCGGGCGGGGCGCCCTGGTACGACGGGGCCGCGGGCGTCGCGGCGCGCGGGGCCCCCCAGCCGCCACCCCCGGCACCGGCGCCGCCACCAGCGCCGCCACCGCCGGACGGCGCGGCACTGCCACCGGACGGGTCGACGATGCACTCGACCCGCCAGTCGACGTTGAGCGCATCGGCCAGCGCCTGCCGCAGCACGTCGTCACTGTTGCTGCTGACGAAGCTGTCCCGGGCGCCGGCGTTGATGAAGGAGACCTGGAGTGTGCTGCCGTCGAAGCCGGCCACCTGACCGTTCTGGCTGAGCAGGATCCAGGTGAAGCGACGCCGGTTCTTCACCGCCTCCAGGATCTGCGGCCAGAGCTGCCGCACCTGCGCCGCACCCTGCTGGCCCGCCGCGGGCGCCGGGCCGCCCGCGGGCTGCTGTTGCTGTTGCGGCTGCTGCTGTTGCGGCTGGGTCTGGGCCTGGGCCGGCGGTTGTACCGGCGCCGGGGCCGGGGCGGCCTCTCCCGCCGCCGGGAAGCTGCGCGGGATCGGCCAGGCCCCGGGCGCGGGACCGGCCGGAGCAGACGGAGCGACCGGGACAGCGGCCGGTGCCTGGACCTGCACGGGCGCGGCCTGGACCGGTGCCGGCACGACCGGCGGCGCCTGTACGGGAGCGGCCGCCACCTGCTCCCCCAGCGCCTGCGCCCCCTGCACCCCCATCACGACCCGGCGCTCCAACCCGTCCAGCCGCGCCATCAGCGACAGCTCGTCGCGGTACGCCCCCGGCAGCATCACCCGGGCACAGATCAGCTCCAGCTGCAGCCGCGGCGCCGCGTTCCCCCGCATCTCGGTCAATCCGGTGTTGACGATGTCGGCCGCCCGGCTCAGCTCGGCCGACCCGAACCGGTCCGCCTGCGCCTGCATCACCGCCACCCGGTCGGCCGGCGCGTCGATCAGCCCCTTCTCCCCCGCCTCCGGCACCGTGGCCAGGATCACCAGGTCGCGCAGCCGCTCCAGCAGGTCCGTCACGAACCGCCGCGGATCGTGACCGCCCTCGACCACCCGGTCGATCACCTGGAACACCGTCGCCCCGTCCCGCACGGCGAAGGCGTCCACCACCTCGTCCAGCAGCGCGGAGTCCGTGTACCCGAGCAACGCGGTGGCCATCTGGTACGTGACGCCACCCTCGCCGGCCCCGGCCAGCAGCTGGTCCATCACCGACATCGAGTCCCGCACCGACCCCGCGCCGGCCCGCACCACCAGCGGGAACACCGAGTCCTCGACCTGGATGCCCTCGCGCCCGCAGACCTCGGCGAGGTAGTCCCGCAGCGTCCCCGGCGGCACCAGCCGGAACGGGTAGTGGTGGGTCCGGGACCGGATCGTCCCGATCACCTTCTCCGGCTCGGTGGTGGCGAAGATGAACTTGAGGTGCTCCGGCGGTTCCTCCACCACCTTCAGCAGCGCGTTGAAGCCGGCCGAGGTCACCATGTGCGCCTCGTCCAGGATGAAGATCTTGTACCGGCTGTGCACCGGCGCGAAGAACGCCCGCTCCCGCAGCTCGCGCGCGTCGTCCACACCACCGTGCGACGCGGCGTCGATCTCGATCACGTCGATCGACCCCGGCCCACCGGTGGCCAGATCGCGGCACGACTGGCACTCCCCGCACGGCGTCGGGGTCGGCCCCTGCTCGCAGTTGAGGCAGCGGGCCAGGATCCGCGCGCTGGTCGTCTTGCCGCAGCCGCGCGGGCCGCTGAACAGGTAGGCGTGGTTGACCCGGTTGTTGCGCAGGGCCTGCTGGAGCGGAGCGGTCACGTGCTCCTGCCCGATGACCTCGGCGAAAGTCTCGGGGCGATAGCGGCGGTACAGGGCTAGGGACACGCCATCGACGATATCGGGACAGGCCGACAAACGCGTCCCCCTCCATCCCGCCCCGGGAACGCAAGGACCCCCCGTGCACCCGCCAGAGCCCTCCTACCCTTGCTGCCTTCCGGCCCTGGGGGGGTTCAGAGAGATAACGCCACACGAGGGGCTGGCACCAGAGTAGCGGATCCCGGCCCCTGTCCCCTACCCCCACCCCATCGACGATCCGCAGGCAGCCGCCCACGACCACCTGCGGGATAGCGGTTCGCGAGCACCCCCGAACATGTACTAAGCTCTCCCACGGAGGATTCGCCTAGAGGCCTAGGGCGCACGCTTGGAAAGCGTGTTGGGGGCAACCCCTCACGAGTTCGAATCTCGTATCCTCCGCCAGCTCAAAGGGGCTGCGCCGCTCGACGGCGCAGCCCCTTTGGCGTTCACAGTCTCATCGGCAGTCTCAACGGCCGGTTTCCGGGGACTCCGTCCGGTCGTTCGCTTCCTGCTTCGCCACCTGCCAGATGAGCCCGCCGACGCGCTTCGCCACGTCCGACAGGATGCCGGGCGTCACGTGCTGGTACCGGGCGGCCATCGCGGTGGAAGACCAACCCATGATCTGCATCACCACCCGCTCCGGGACGCCGAGGATGAGCAGCACCGTGGCAGCCGTGTGGCGAGCGTCGTGGAGCCGGCCGTCCCGCACCTTGGCCTCGGCCAGCAGGCGCTTCCACGTGTCGTAGTCAGTGCTCGGCACCAGCGGGACGCCGAACGGCGAGGTGAAGACGTAACCGGTCTCGTGCCACTCAGTCCCCGCTCGACGGCGGTCCCGGTCCTGCTCGGCCTTGTGCAGCTCCAGCAGGCGTGCCAGTTCGTCCGGCATGCCGATGACCCGTCGTCCGGCGCGGGACTTCGTGTTGGCCGTGTCCTCGTTGCGCCGCAGCCGCTGCTTGCAGTAGCCGGGCTTCCGGCCGCAGTCGCCACCCGGGCAGCCGTGCTTGTACTTCGGCCGCAGCCGGTTCTTGCGGACGCGCAGGATCCCGGCAGCGAGGTCCACATCCGTCCAGCGCAGGCCAAGCGCTTCGCCCTGCCGTAGCCCGAGCGCGAGCGCGATGGACCACCGGGCGCTGTTGGGCAGCTTCCCCGCCTCGGTGAGCAGCCGCTGCACCTCTTCGAGGTCGTACGGCTCAACCTCCTCGTCCTCGATGCGGGGAGGCACGGCGAGCATGGCGACGTTCCTGGTGACGTGGCCGCGCCGAAGGGCGTGGTTCAGGGCGGTGCGAACGGTGCGGTGCACCTGGTGGGCCGTGGCGGGCTTGCTGCCCTTGGCCTGCATCTTCGTGTAGAAGCGCTCCAGGTGCTCGGGCTGCAGCTTGTCCAGACGGTGAGCACCGACGCCGGGGATCAGGTGGACGCGCACGGCCACCTCGTACCCGCTGTAGGTGTTCTCCCGGACGGACGGCTTGGCGATTTCTTCGAGCCAGTGCATCAGCCACGCTTTCACGGTCCAGGGCTTTCCCGCCTTGGGCACGTTGCCAGCGTCGCGCTTCTTCTCCAGGTCACGGACCTTGCGGATGACCTCGGCTTCGCCCTTCTTGCTCATGACGTGGCGTCGGTCCGGGGTGCCGTCGTCCTTGACACCGACCGTCACGCGGCCGTGCCAGTAGCCGTCACTGCCGAAGTAGATGGACGATGCTCCGTCGGGCCGCTTGGCCCGCTTCTCCTTCTCGTTCTCCAACATGGCTCCTCAGGCAGCGATGCGGTTGTTTTGGGTGGCGCGCAGCCGGTCCGCGTAGTCGTGGACGGCTGCGGGGTGGACGCGGCGGAGTCGGCCGATGGTCACGGTCTCCAGCTCTCCGGCGGCGATCAGGGCGTAGGCGGTCGTCCGGCCGATGCCAAGCCTGCGGGCGGCTTCCTTCACTTCGAGCAGGGCGAGCGTCGGATCGAAGTCCGCCATGCTGGGCGGGTCCTGTGGGGTGGTCACTTGCCGTCCTTTCTGGCCTGGCGAGGGTGCTGTCCGAGGTGCGGATTTCTGCGTCACTGCGTCATCAGCGTCACTCAGGCTGCTGACCTGCGGCTTTGTGTGACGCGGCGGCCGGCCTTTGCGTCACCGCTGTGTCACGGGCTTCGTCATCGCGTGACGCAGGTGACGCAGGATGACGCAGCGGCCGTCGTCTGCGTCACGGCCGTCCGCGCAGGTCAGTGGCCGTTTTTAGGCTCGCGTGACGCAGGTGACGCAGCGTCTCCCTACTTAGGAAAAAAGAAGGGGTGTCTGTTGTAGTTCGGCGTGCCTCACAGCGAGAAAGAAGGAGCCGCTGCGCGGCACGACCTTTGGGCGGCTTCGCCGAACAGCAAGAAGAGCACCCCCTCGGCCGGGCCGGTGCTCTTCTTGCTTTTCAGGCGACCGGCACGGGTCAGTGCAGCGGGGGCTGCTCGTGCGGGGGCGTGACGGCCGGGCGGGCCATTTCCAGGTAGCGACCCTCGTGCGTGCGGCCGGTGTCGATGAGCACCTGGCGGGCGGCGAGCGTCGGTTGAAGGCGCTTGAGCCGGTCGGAGAGGACTTTGCCGGTGGTCGGCCACCCCTTGGGCAGCGGACGCGGTTCCTCGCCGCTGTAGACGCGGCTCAGGCACTGCAGCCACTCGGTGGAGGTCATGCGCTGCGCCCCGCCAGGCTCGATGGTCTCGGCGTGCCTGAGGACGGTCTGCGCGAGCAGGTCACCCTCGATCACGTCATCGTTGAGGTCGTCCAGACTGGCCCGGTAGGCGGCCAGCGCCCCGAGGCTGGTGGCCGCGTCGAGCTGCGCGCACAGGTGGGCGAAGTCCGCCATCCGCAGATCGGTCGGGGTCTCCGCCTCGGCCGCCCGGACCTTGACCGTCAGGTCGAGCAACGACCCGAGCACAACGGGCAGCACCTCCGAGTACTCCGCCCACAGCTCGGCCTCGGTGCGCCGGACGTGGGGCCGCTCCAGCCGCAGCGGTAGCAACCGCTCCGCCAGGTCGGGCCGGATGACGCCCACGTCGATGCCGGTCAGCAGCAGCGGCCGGCGGTAGCCGACGCGGAAGACGTCCCCGTCGGTGAACAGGGCACGCTTGACGCTCTCGGCCCCGGTCACGATGCAGCACATGGCGTCGGAGAGGTCGGGGGTCATGTGGCTCAGGTTGTCCAGGGCGGTGACCCATCCGGCCGCCACCGCCGCGATCAGGTTCTCCTCGTCCTTTGGGGCCCGGCGCAGGTCGCCGCTCATGCCCTCGATGATCCGCACCAACATCCGCCCGCCGGTGGACTTGCCCGCGCCCTGCGGGCCGGTGAGGAACGGCGCTGGCACCGGGACGGACGGACCGAGGCAGCCGATGAGCCAGGCCAGGGCCAGGCACTCGGCCTGCGCGTTGGCGAAGTTGGTCAGCCTGAGCAGGAGGTCGATGCCCTTGCCGTCGGTGTCCTTGACTGGCACCGGGAGTTCGCCGGTGAGCTGGGTGCGCTTCCAGCACACCTCCCGCGGGTCGGGGGTGAGGATGTCCCAGCCTGCGGGGTGGATGCGCACGGACAGGCCGTCGGCGCGGCCCAGGTCCAGCCACGACGCCCCGTCGAACCCCGGGGCCACCCGGATGTGGACGGGCTGCACCTCCTCGGACAGAGCAAGAGCCTCGATCAAGTCCAACGCCTCCTTGAGAGCGGTTCCGTTGAAAACGCCACGCCCGTCCTTGAACAGGCCCACCATGAGTTCCTGCCGGTGGCTGCCCGTCGTGCCCTGGGATCGGATGGGCCGGGCCACCGGGTGACCGGTCTTCTGCGCGTACACGGTCCCGTCGGCGGTGCGGAAGTACCGGAAGTGCGCCTGCGCGTACTGGGCGATGACCTCACGCGCCGGGGTCTTCTCGTCCTCGGCCACGGCTACAACCCCAACCGGCTGCAGGCGTTCGCCCACGCGTCCGCGCAGTGCCTAGGCGATTCGCCCCGGGCCTGCGCGGCGGTGAACAGCCGCGCGGTGTGCGCCTCGGTCAGGCAGCCGCACCGGCCGTGCGTGGACAGCACCGCCAGGAACGCCCCGTACACCGTGGCGTGCACCGCACAGGAAGCCGCGGCGATGCGCTGCTCCGCCATGGTGATGCCGCGCTCCAGGTAGGCCGGGCTGCGGTGAGGGCACCTGCCACTCCCGGTTGGTGCGGGCACGGTGACGGGCGCCGGCCGCACCGGGGCAGGCTCCTTCACAACCAGTTGACGGACGGTGTCCGGGAGGGCGGTGAGAGCGCCGGTGCCGGGCCCGACCCACCGGGCGTAGGCCATCGCGGACTTGATGTCCACGCCGGGCCGCACCTCGTTCCGGGAGGGCATGGCCCCCTGGTAGAGCCAGTGCTCGCCCCTGGTGGTGCGCACGGTCCGGGTGGCGGGCAGGTTGGCGCGGGCCCACTCGATGGCGTCCGCGTTGTCGAGGTCCACCACGGTCAGACCGGCGCCGCCGGGGTGGTAGGCCACCCCCGCCGCCTCACGCCAGGCCCGCGCCCACGGCGGCGAGTCGAGAACCCAGGGGTCGGTGGTCGCGGCGGCCCAGCCGTGACAGGGGG
Source organism: Kitasatospora sp. NPDC024654 (assembly GCF_055559155.1). NCBI lineage: Bacteria > Bacillati > Actinomycetota > Actinomycetes > Kitasatosporales > Streptomycetaceae > Kitasatospora > Kitasatospora sp. NPDC024654. Next base: position 23,817 of record NZ_JBVHLF010000004.1, on the reverse strand, counting down.
ACGGACAGCCGCAGGGCCCTGCGGCCTTCATGTTCGGCCGGCCGCCGCACACGTTGTTCGCGCAGCGCCGGCAGTTGCCAAACGGCACCTTCCCGGCTCGCAACGGCAGCACGGGCACGCCGCAGGCTGCCAAGGGGAGAGCGGTGGGCAGGTGCTCTCCCCGGATCTCGGTCAGTTGGGTCATGCTGGGGTCTCCTGTTCTCGGTGTGTGAGCAGGGAGGCGGAGCGGCCGGCGGTTTCCTTGGCCGGGATGGCCGGCCGCTCCGCACGGCTAGAACGGCGGTTCTTCGCTGTAGACGGGCTCGCGCCAGCCGAACCAGCGCCGGGCGGCCCAGCGCGGCAGGACCAGGACGCTAAAGCGCCGTTCGGGGGCCCAGCAGGGGCACAGGTCGGTGCCCGCGTACTCGCCGGTCTCCGGGTCGCCGTAGTCCCAGCCGCCGTCACCAAAGCAGTGCGGACAGTTCGGGTTCGGGCGCTGGCTGAGAATCAGGGCGGGCCTGAGGCCGTGGCTCGTGGTGAGCTTCCAGTGGCGGTGCAAGGGCGGGATCTCCTGTCGAGTCGGTCAGCGCCTGTTCGGCGCAGACCTTGTGGGAGGGGCGGCGCTGGTCGTCGCGCAGCGGGGTGGGCCTGCCGCACCAGCGGCACGGCAGGTCCCGTGTGTGGTCGAAGTGGCGGGCGTCGCGCCAGTCCAGAAGCGCCATCGGTGCTGGCCGCTCTGGGCTTCTACGAGTGGTTGGCGCTGTTCCAGCCGCCCCAGTTCAGGTCGGCGAGCGGGATCACGGTGGCTGGACTGCTGGCGGGCACCGGGGTGTCGAAGACGTCCGGGAAGTGCTCCCAGCCGTCTTCGATGCACTCGCAGCCCGTTTCGCGGCACACCGCGGGGCGGGTGTGGACGTGCCGGGGATCCCGGGGGGCGTACCCGGAGCAGCCGACTTCGTCACGGATCAGCGACCGGTAGCCCCAGCAGGTGCGGGCGTAGCGGTTGGCGGCGGCGATGGCGATCCGGGTCGGTACGTGGCCGGGGACGAGCAGGGCGTACGTCTCGTCGTCGGTGGCCCACTCCTCGATGAGCAGGCCGCGGTAGGACGTGCTGGGCTGGTTCAAAGCGGCTCCTCAGAACGGCGGTTCGGCGGAGGTCAAGCGGCGTGGCGGCGGGTGGTCAGGTCGGTGACGGTGGCCAGCCGGACCGGGGCAGGCTCGGCGATCGGGGCAGGCTCCCGGTCGCCGGGCGGGGTGCCACCGCCGTCCGTGGTCTGGTTGGTGGCGCGTTCGGCGGCGGAGTCGGCCAGAACCTGGCGGACAGCGGCGGATTCCGCCTTCGAGCCGCGCCAGGTCCACCCGATGGCCGCGCACAGGGCGGTTTCGGGGCCGAACAGGACCGCGGCGGTGATCAGGTCGGACGTGGTGCTCACGGGGTGCCTCCGGTGCGGGTGGCGAGCGAGAGGGCGTCCAGCAGGTCAGTGCCGAGTGCCGCGCAGCGCTGCTCGATGGCCTGCCAGGACTGCGGGTCGATGTGCATGAGCGCGGCCAGGGCGGCAGCCGGTTGTCCGGCCGCGGCGGCAGTGAGGGCTTCGCGCAGGTGGACCGCGGCCAGGGGCCGGATCGTGGGCGGCAGGGGCGAGTCGGTGGGCGTCATGACGGGGGCCCGGCCGGTTCAGTGGTGGCCGATGGCGGAGACCAGGGCCGCCAGGAGCTGATTGACGGGGCCAGCCAGTCCGGTGCTGGCGGTCTCGAAGCCGCACAGGAACACGATCAGACCGGCGGCGATCCCCACCCGCCGCGTCCAGAGCAGGAGGAGGGTGCCGCCCGCGGCGATGACGGGGACAGCGATGGTGACGAGCATCGTGGTGCCTTCCGGTTCGGTGGGTGGGCGGGGGTTAGCGGGTGCCGTCGCGCCAGGTGCGGTAGACGGCGTTGTAGAGGTGGCGGCCGTAGCGGATGCGGGCGCCGGTGGTCTTGCAGTGGCGGCAGTCCTTGCCGCGGGTGGGGCGTCCCTTGCGGTCGTGGGCGAGGGCGAAGCCCAGGCCGTTGCACTTGCGGCAGCGTCCGAACGGGCTGCTCGCACACACCAGCCCGTAACACAGGGTGATGGCGAGTAGGCAGGCCATAGCAGCGAGCACGGGGGGCTCCCAGGGGCTCGAATCGGGGTTTTCGGGGGTTTTTGCAGGTGGGGTGCTAGGTGCTAGTTCCCAGGCCACTGCGGGTTTTTGGTGCTAGGAGGGGTGCTAGACCTAGCAGGGGCGGCTGCTAGGTCTAGCACCCGGCGGGGTCAGTTCCCGGCCTGGTTTCGCTTACGCTCCGTGTGTGCGGCGGTGATGTCGGCGCGGGCGATGCCGCGCCGGGTGGTGCCCTTGCCGCCGCCGGCCGGGGTGCCCCAGACGTCTTGGACGGTGATGCCGAAGGGCTTGAGGTTGGTCGTGACCGTCTCGGCCTTCCAGCCCGTGTAGACGTCGGGGCGCAGGTCGGCCAGGCGGGCGGCGATCTTCTCGTTCCACACCTTCTCCTCGTCCACGGGGACGACGGTGAGGATGTCGGCGAGCAGGTCGTAGGCGGGCCCGGTGTCGGCGGTGGGGCCCAGGCCGATGGCGTGGCCGGTCATGTTGCCGTACTCCTCGCGCATGGCGCGGGCCCTGGCCACGATGGCTTCGGCGGCGGGGGCGTCCACGAACGCGCCGCACACGATGCGCGGGTCATCCCCCTCACCGGCCATCCACGCAACGCCCTTGTCCGAGCGGGAGAACATGGTCGCCCGGATCCCTGCCTTGTACATGGAGGTGCCGAGCACCATGTCATTGGCCGGCTGTCCCATGACCTTGAGGCAGAACCGCAGCACGGCGTTGGCGCTGATCCCGGTGGGCAGGGACTTGGCGTCCGGCCGCTGGGTGCCGAACATGCCCACGATGCCCAGCGCCGGGCCGCGCTTGGTGATGTCGGTGCAGATCTCTTCGATCTCCGGGCCGTACTTCTCGTGCTCGAAGGCCACCTGGCACTCGTCCAGGCCGACCACGACCGGGTGGAGCCCGTAGCGCTTGTCACTGGCCAGGGCCGGGGTGACCTTGTTCTCCGGGCACAGGGTGCGCGGCAGGGACTTGATGACCTTCGCCCGCCTGCGCAGCTCCAACTTCAGCTCCCGCAGGGAGTTCAGGCAGTACTCGACGTCTTCGTCCTCGTCCCCGGCCCGGTAGCGGTGGCAGACCGGTTCGAGGGCACTGAAGTCGCCGGTGCCCTTGAAGTCGAACCCGTACAGCTCTGCCCGCGGGTCGAGGGCGGCGATGAGCAGGAACAGGCGCATCAGGAACGTCTTGCCCATGCGGGGGATCGACCCGACGACGACGGAGGCGAACATCAGGGTGACTTCGACCCAGCGCATCCGCTGGTCATTGCCGAAGACGACCGGCTTGAACAGGTCCACCTGCCCTTCCTTGGCCAGCGGCCAGGCGGGCTTGGCGGTCTCGTTCATCGGCCGGTCCCCCACCCACAGGATCAGACGACCTTCGTGCTCGTCGGGGTCGGGGGCCGGCCACACACAGCCGAGCTTGCGGCGCAAGCCCGAAGCAAGGGCCTTGCGCTTCTCCATGATGTCCTCGACTGTCGCCCCGTAGGGCAGGTCCACATCTGCCCGGTAGCCGGGGCCGTCGCGGGTGATCTCGGAGGTGAACTTGATGCCCTCTCCGCCTTTGGCCAGGGCCCGGTTGATTTTGTCGTTGCCGATCGCTCCGAGCGCGCGCAGCACGATCGAGGTGGTCAGCTTCTCCAGTTCGGTGCGGACCACGGCAGGTCCGATGATGGGCTTGTCCGGCTCTTGCCCCCGGTAGCCCAAGGCCAGCACCGCAGCACTGGCGAACGCGAGCAGCCAGCCCGGCGCCATCACGTACAGGGTCACGGCCAGGCCGATCCCGAACACCGAGCCGACGACGGACACCAGGGTCCGCAGGCGCACCTTGCGGTCCCGCATCCGGGTCAGCGTCATGTACTCGCCCGCGTTCTCCGCCAGCACCGCCGCCGAGCGAAGCGGCGCGGCTTCCAGGTCCCACATCCACCGGTTCGTGGCCTGGGCGAAGCGCACCGCGCCACGCGGGGCGGTGGTGGCCAGGCGGGCGCCGTAGTAGGGCAGGCGCACCGCGTGGAACGCCGACGCATAGCCCGCACGGGATGCGGTGTGGGTGGCGGTGGCCAGGAAGTCCGAACGGTCACGCATCCAGCCGGGGATGATCGGGCGACGCTTCTCCGTCGTCACACCCGGGCGCGGCAGGTTCGGCGGATCCGCCGTCACCGGCCCGACCGGCGGGCCGTCCGGCTCCTCCTCGTCCTCTTCCATCTCCGCCGCCGGGATGGCGTCGGCCGGCGGCGGGGTCTTGGTGAGGCGGACCGGGAACGGCAGCACCTCCGCGCCACTCCCAGTCTCCGTGCTGTCCTCGATCGAGCCCGGCAACTCCTCCGGGCTGTACTCCTCGTGGTTCACTGACGTTCCTTCCTCACAGCAGGTAGGGACCCGGGGTGGCCGTCATGCCGCCAAGCTGGGCGGCCGTCCCGGGGCTCGTTGTGGATCAGGCTGCGCACGGCACGCACGTGCCGTAGCGGGCAGGGAGGACATAGCCGCGGTCCAAGCCACAGGTCGGGCAGGTGCGGCGGGCCCGGTTCGCGGCGGCCAGGGCCGCACATCTGGCCGGGGTCATCGCCCGGACCGGCTTGGCCAGGTCGAGCCGGTACAGGTACGCGGCCCGGGGGCCGGTCTTGGTCTTGCGGGAGCGCCAGACGATTTGTGCGGCGACGTCCTGTCCGCCGGGGCGCAGGCCCCTCGCCCGAAGCTGACGCTTGGTCAGCAGATGAGCGGGTGCCATGTGCCACGGGTAGGTGGGCATGCCGCCGTGCCGGGACCCGTCGGGGTCCCAGAATCGGGGGCGGCTCACTCGGGGGCGGTGTCGTCGTCGGGAACGTCGTAGTAGCCGATCAGCTCGACGGGCAGGCCGCTGTACTCGCTGGTGGCCTCCATCCAGCCGGTGCCGGCGTTGTCGTCGCCGGTGAGGGCGTCCGGGTTGATGCCCAGTGCCTCGCGCCACTGCTCGAAGTCGTGCAGCGGCTGGTGCACGGACACCCGCAGCCCCCAAATCAGCCTTGCCCCGCCGACCTGCCGGAACTGGCGGAAGGCGATGTGGTTGGCGGGCAGGTCAGGGCGCTCGGTGAGCAGTGCCAGCACCGCCCGGGCAGCATCGAGCTGGGTGTGCGCGGTGCGGATTTCGGTGGTCATGATGCCTTCTCCTCAGAGGAGTTGGTGGTTTCCGTGGTCGCGTCACTTTCGGCGGCCGGCTGGTCGGTGTCGGCCGCGCCGGTGGCGGGCACGGCGTGCAGTGCGGGCCGCTCGGGCTCGGCAGCGCGCTCGGCCTTGAGCGCGTCGCGCAGGGTGCGGCCCTTGGCGGCCGACGTGCGCACCGCCAGCCGGATCCGGTCGGCGGTCAGCTGGTCGTCGGGCCAGTCGGCGGTAGCCGTCCGGGCCTCGGTCAGCAGTTCCTCGGGGGTGCGGGTCGGTCGGGTGCTGCGAGCTGACGTCGGCACGCTGCCGGTCGCCCGACGCGCCCGAGACGCGGCCGGAGCGGTCGGCTTGGTCAGTCGCACCGGTTCCGCGACCACGGGCGGTTCGGCCGACGGCTCGATAGGGGGCGCCTGGTCGGCCGACACGTACAGCGGACTCGTGCCGTCCGGGTTGGTGGAAACGGACAGGTCAGACCCCGACCGATTCGTCATGGTCTGGTTGTTTTGCGTGGTTTCGGGCTTGTGATGGAGGACCTTCGCCACCAGGTCCGACCCGAAGAAGATGGACCCGACCGGCAGGCTGCTGGCGAGCAGGACCAGTGCCCAGTTCGCCGGTGCCCAGTCGGCCAACTGCGTCCGCCCCGGGTGGTGCAGCGCCGGGACCAGGCCGTGCACGTAGTTGAGCACCAGCGACGCGACCGTGTACCCGCCCAGCACCCGCAGCGCGAACCGACGGTCCCGGCCGACCAGCACCAGCGCCGACACCAACGCCAGCACGACCAGACCATCCACCACGAGCGGGTAGACCGTCGCGCCGGTCGAGTCCATCCCGATCGCGCGACCCACGTCATGCAGCGCACCCCACGACACCCGGAACGCCAGGACGACCACCGTCAGCAGACCGGACACCATCCCGGTCTTCGCCCATCGGCTCACCGGAACCACCCCCGGCGCGGCTTGTCGCCGTCGGTGGTGAAGGTGGCGTAGCCGCCCTCCGGCGGTTCGGGGTGCCCGATCATGGCGTCGGCCGCTATCACGGCCGCTCCCAGACCGGAGAGCACGGCCGCCGCCACCGGGTGGCCGCTGTCGTGCGCGGTCGAAGCAAGCATGCCCGCCCCGGTTGCCGTACGGCGGTCGGCCGCCGGGGCGCCGTGCCCGTCCGTGCAATACGAGATCACGGCCCGGTCGACCGCTTCCCTGATCCGCCCCATCACGCCACCGCCTTCAGTGCGGCGGCGTTCTCACGGGCGGTACGAGCGGCTTCCGCCGCAGCGGCTGCCTCCTTCCTGGCCTCCTCAGCGGCAGCGACAGCCCGCGCGATCTCCTCGCGCGTCTGCGCGCTCACGCCGCCATCTCCGACCACACCGGCCGCCGCCCCGAACGGGGACGGTGCAGACGAACCGGGGCGGTGACCAGCAGCTTGGCCGCGAACGCGGCCAGCTCCGGGTCCTCCACGGCCAAGTCGGCCAGGATGTCCCGCGCCGCGTCCGTACGCGCCGCCCACTCCTCCTCGGACTCGCCGGCCACGCCACCGAACAGCGCGCCGAGCGGGTCCGCGTCCACACCGAGCGCCAGCTCGATGAGTTCCAGCGCCGTCACCGGCTGCTGGGCTGCAACAATCGACTTCACGGGTCTCACCTCTGGTTAGAAGGGGTGTGGCCCGAAGGGGTCGTCGCGCAGCCGCCAAGCATGGCGCGACGGCCCCGACCTCGGGCCGGACCACTCGTCATGTCACGAGTAGCCATGGGCCCCGACCCGCCACAGACCAGCGCGGATCGAGGACCAAAGGAACCAACGGACTTCGCCCCCGGCCAGGGTTGCCAACCGCAGCCTGAGCCCGCGTCCGTCACGCGGCGCGCCATCCTCACTGCCTGGCGCCAACAGGACGGCCTTCACCCAGCCGTCAAGGGGACGGGACAGTCCCCGTCATCAGTCACTCACTGTTGAGTTCTCAAGGAACAGCCACTTCCTTCGGGCGGGCATCACCCCGACCCTCCGGCGCATTTGCGCAGGTCACAGGCGGCTGAGGGCGTGAGAATAAAGGTCATTAGGATGACCTGTCCTCAGGTCCTCAGCTCCTCATTAGGACCTGCCATGACTATGAGGGACCGTCAGGGGTCGCGTCAACTCCTAATGAGGACCTAAGCTGATGAGGACTCCCGAGGAAGGGCAGTGAAGTCCGAAATGGCCAAGTACGAGAAGATTGCCGACGACCTGCGGGCGCGCATCCAAGGTGGTGAGTGGGGCCCCGGGGCTCAACTGCCCTCAGAGACTCCGGCACTCACGACGGAGTACAGGGTGAGCCTCCCCACGATCCGCTCAGCCATCGGCGTTCTGGTCGCCGAGGGGCTCATCGAGAAGGAACAGGGACGAGGGAACTTCGTCCGCCGGCCGCGCCGGAAAGTCGAGCGGACGAACCTGCGCCACCAGTGGGAGAAGGATCGAGCGCGCGCTCCCTTGGTTGAGCGTGAGCAAACCGGTGCCACGGAGCACGACACCGGGCTGACCGTGTCAGACCTCGTGTTCAGCGCCCAGTACCTAGAGCGGCCAGCTGATGGCCGGCTGGCCAGGCTTCTCGATGTCCCGGAGGGGACGTTGCTTCTGGAGCGGGTCTATCGGACCAGGTACCGGGAGGAGGATGCGCCGTTCAACCTCACGCACTCCTACCTTGTACACAGCATGGTCGCGGCGAACCCCGCTCTGCTGGACGAGACCATGGAGCCATGGCCTGGCGGGACTCAGAACCAGTTCGACAGCATCGGCATTGAGGTCGCTCGGATCGAAGAGCGAGTGACAGCTCGGCCACCTACGGCCGATGAGGCTGAGGAACTCGGCATCAGGGCCGGTGTGTCGGTGCTCCTCGTGTGCAAGACCCTGTTCGACACCACCGGGCGAGTGGTAGAGGTCGCGGAAATCACGCTGCCGGGTGACCGGACAGAGATGCTGTTCACAACCCCCCTGGAGAAGTGGTGAGCATGGCCAACGTCATTTCCGTCATCACCGCAGTACACGGCCCCTCAGCTCTGTGGCTGCCTGACGCCTACAAGTCGTTGCTTGAGCAAGAACTGCCTGACGGGTGGGAATGGGAGTGGATCGTTCAGGAGGACGGTGAGTCCGACTCCGTCGCTCCCTACCTTCCTGATGATGAGCGAGTCAGCTTTGGGCAGGGCCGTCACGGCCGCGCCGGAGTTGCTCGCACCCTGGCGCTCTCCCGAGCCAAGGGCCAGTTCATCAAAGTCCTCGATGCGGACGACATGCTGACACCGGGCACGCTGGCGCGTGATCTTGCTGCTCTCACTGAGCACCCCGACGTCAGTTGGGCAACGTCTCGTGTGCTTGACCTGCTGCCGGACGGCTCCACGGTCGGTTTTGACCAGGATCCGCCTGAGGGGCAGATCGAGCGAGGGGCTGTGCTCGACCATTGGACGGCGCACAACTACCGAGCGCAGGTCCACCCCGCAACACTGTTCGTTCGCCGTGACCTCTTGCTGGCACTGGGGGGCTGGATGGCTTTGCCTGCCTCTGAGGACACCGGGCTGCTCATGGCACTCGATGCGGTAAGTCGCGGCTGGTTTACGGCGGATACAGGGCTTCTCTACCGCAAGTGGCCTGGCCAGAGCACCAGCCAGGCCGCGCATGTCCAGCAGGGCGAGTGGACGGCGCGAATGGCCGTCATTGAGGCAAGGGCAAAGGCTCTCGCCGGGCTTGCCGACTGGCGCATCAACCCCTAACGGCAGAAATCACAGCGGCCCCGGGGCAAGGGCAGGTCTCCTGTCCTCGCCACCGGGGCCGCTTAGCGTTGCTACTCGCCAGACCGACTCCCGGGAAGGAGCAGGCCGCGCGCCGTGTGCTGCTCCCCCTCGAACCTGCCGCTTACCCCAAGGTCTGCCCGAGCGCACTGGTGAAACGCGTTGATGGCCCGGAAAGCCTCGCTGTTCAACCCGCGCCACTCCGGCAAAGTGCCATCGACGATACCGCGGGCCTGCCAGCCGATCGCGGCCGTCGCCTCTTGTACGGCGTGAGCGGCGTCGACCACCGAATCCCCGGCCAGGAGCATCACGCGCTCGAACGCGATCCCTTGGGCGCCACCCGCTTCGGTAAGGTCCATCGTCAGGTCATGCTCAGTGCGCGGCATCGTCCGCAGACCGTGGCGGACCTCATAGAGGAGGACGTTCGCGTGAATCACCGCCCGAACCCTGCCGATGTACTCGGCGTAGGCGTCAAGCTTCTTCTCATCCCACCGGACTCGCCGAGTCTCCCGCCGGTTGCTCCGCTCCATGAGGTGGTTCGTGACATACGTCGTTAACGACCCCAAGAGCACGGCAGCGATCGTCACCACCTGAGTGATGGTGTCCACTCGCACCCGCCTCCCCACCGAGTCTCCGGCCACCGTCGGCCAGAATGCGGTGTGAGCATAGGGGTGACCAGCGTCTACGGGGAAGAACGCAGTCTCATCTGTAGTCTCATCCGCCCGTGTCCGTTGCCGTCCGAACCGCCGCACCTGAGTGCTCCCGACCCCAGCGTGAACAGGGGCGGACACAGGCGGATTCCGACAGGCAGAGTTGGAAAGCGTGTTGGGGGCAACCCCTCACGAGTTCGAATCTCGTATCCTCCGCCATGGCTGATCAGCCATAACGAAGGCCCCGACCGCCCAGCGGTCGGGGCCTTCGTCGTCCCGTGGTCTCAGTTTTGGTCTCAGTTGTTTTTTGGGCCTCAGCGGCGGCTCTCCGGCCGCCGCGCCCCACCCTCGAAGGGACCCGCCTCGGGGCAGGGCATGGACCTCTGCGCGGCGACGAGACAAGATGCCGACTTCGTAACTCTGGGTGCTGGCAGCAGCTCTCCCAGCCGACACGGCCGCCGCGGAGTCTGACTTCCACAGCTGTCGCATGCCGACCCACGGCCGACGGGAGAATGCCAGCCACCTGGGTCCAGTGGGACTCCTGCTGCGGTCGATAGGGCCCCGGAGTAGGCATCCTGGTGTGTATGCCTTGGGACAGCAGAATCAAAGGGCAGTGCACCTGCGAGGGAGAGCGTGATGCGCCGCGACTACCGGCTGGAACTCGCCGCGATCGACGACGGCCTGCTGGAGATGGTCCGATTCGCAGCCTCCGCCATGGGCCGGGCCACCACCGCGCTGCTGGACGTGGACCTGCAACTCGCCGAAGGCGTGATCGCCACCGACGCGAAGCTTGAGGCCCTGCGGCGCGACCTGGACGAGCGCGCAATCAGCGTACTGGTCCGCCAACAGCCGGTCGCCACCGACCTGCGCGCCGTGGTGACGGCGCTGCAGAGCAGTGCCGACCTGGAGCGCGCCGGCGACCTGGCGCGTCACGTTGCCGAACTGGCCCGCCGGCGCTACCCGGAACCGGCGGTCCCCGGCGAGCTGCGCGCCGCGATCCTGGAGATGGGACGCCTCGCGCAGCACCTGATGGCGGAGGCCGCCGACATCATCGTCACTCGTGACGTCCAGCAGGCGCTGGCGCTGGGGAGCGCCGATGACCGGATGGACGATCTGCACCGTGCGCTCTTCCAGCACCTGATCGACGGGCGGTGGCAGCACGGCGTGGAGAGCGCGGTCGATGTCACCCTGGCCGGCCGCTTCTATGAGCGCTTCGCCGACCACGCCGTCCGCGTCGCCGAACGTGTGGTCTACCTCGCCACCGGGGAGAGGGCCGGCGACCTGCCCCCTGACCTGGCCCGCCCGGACCACCCGTGACCGGCGGTTCGCCACAGGACCGACAGTGAACAGTTTCTCTGGTTCTTTACAGTGTTTAGCCCGTCTCATACCGTGACCATCGCGTCGGCATGCGCCGCTCATAGGATCGGAGGACGATGCTGAACGGGGTCAAAGAGCCGTTCGGAGAAGGCTGGTGGCGCCGAGTTGGAGTGCGCCGCCCTTGCGATGATGGTCGGCGAGCACCGCCAGGCGCCCACCACCTCGGCCCGGGAGGGGATGGCGGCACGGCCAGTGGCCCGTTGAACAGGACTACCTTCGGGGCCGTCCACGCCAGGCTCAGTCGTGAAGGCCATTGGCGTGGATGAGATTCCTCAGGCGATGGCTGGCCTCCAGGGCGGGCTTGCGGTGGGTGGCGATGGCAGCGGCATCGTCGCCGAGGCGTCCGCCCGCGTGGGTGAGCAGGTCCGACGAATGTGGTCCAGGAGTGCTCCGGGGTCGCTCTCAGTCCACTGGCCGACCCTTTGCGCGAGCGGGTAGAAGGCTCCCTGTGACTGGTTTGGTGGTTAGGTCGGGGTGGGGATCCAGGGGCCTCGGGTGATGGCGTCGAGTAGGTTGCGGCCCTGTTTGGCGGCGGTGGACAGGTAGCCGCGCACGGCGAAGAAGCGCTCGGCGCCGAGTGTCGTGCGCCAGCCGCCGGTGATCCTCTGCTGGATCTTGGCCATCCGGATGGCCTGCTCGCTGGTGTTGTTGTCGAAGGGCACCCGCCAGTCGAAGGCGAACCGCAGCACTTGGTCGCGTTCCGCGTCGAGGCGGTCGAGCAGATTAGCGGCCTTCGAGCGTTTGCGTCGTGGGTCGCCGGGGGCGCGGGGCGGGTGCAGGGTCCGTCCGGCCGCGATGATCTCCTCATAGCGGGCGGCGAGGCGTTCGAGGGCGTACACGGTGAACGCGGTGGCGTGCGGATGCGCGTCCTGGACGGTCTTGATCTCGTCCCAGGTGTTCACCAGCAGCCCGGCGAGGTCGCCGGCCCGGGTCTCGGGGCGATCCGCGGGCGCGTTCTCCACGATGGCGGTCAGTTCGCGCAGGTGGTGGGCGTTGCACAGAACGTGGATCGCGTCGGCGTAGGTCTTATAGGGCTTCCAGTCGTCGTGGACCGCGACGCCGGTGAAGTGCGGCAGGACACCCAGCGCGTCGAACGCCTGCACACCGCGCTTCGTGTGGATCTGGTAGAGCGTCAGCGAGCGGGTGCAGGCGGTGTGCACCCAGCAGGTACGCCCGGCGATCCGGGTACCGGTTTCGTCGAAGCCGACCACCTCGCACTCGATCAGCTGTCGGCGCACGGCCTCGGTGTGTGGCGCGACCGCCTCGGCGGCCTGCCCGGACCAGCCCAGGAGGTCGCGGTGGTCACGCCGGCGCCGAGAACATCGGCGAGCAACTGGAGCACCACCCGCCGGGCGACTCACACGCAGCGCGCGGGCCGCCCGGTCCGAACAGCGAACGGAGCCCTGACCATGGACAGCCGCACCTTCGGCCGCGTGACCGTGACCATGCCCAACCTCAACGAGGTGGGCATCTCCCTGTCCAACGTCACCTCCCTGGAGAGCGGCCGGGGCATCGTCCAGGACTTCCAGTACGCCGACGCCGACCTGCGCGACCTCCACCTGGCCGACACCCGGCTCATCACCGGCCGCATCACCGGCCTGCGCGCCGCGCGCGTCCAGTTCAGCGGGATGCGCCTGGACTCCGTCGACTTCGACGGCAGCGACCTCGGCGCGGCCGACTGGAGCGAGAGCAAGCTCTCCCGCGTCGCCTTCCGCAGCTGCAAGCTCATGGGCGCGGCCCTCACGGGCCCGGCCCTCGACAACGTCTTGTTCGAGAACTGCAGGCTCGACTACACGACCTTCGACGGCGTACGCGCCACCGGCCCGGTCGCCTTCTCCAAGTGCACCCTGACCGAGGCCGCCTTCACCAACTGCGACCTGGGCAAGGCCGTCATCGACGCCTGCACCCTCCGGCTCACCGAGTTCGGACGCGGCAAGTACCAGGGCCTGGACCTGCGCGGCGACGACCTCACCGCCCTGCGCGGCGTCGCGCAGCTGGCCAAGGTCGTCATCGACCGCCCGCAGCAGGCCGAGCTCGCCGAGGCCCTGATGGCCGAGCTGGATGTTACGTACGGGGACACACTCGACGACGGCCGATAGAGTTCTTCCCACTGCTGCCGATATTGCCGGGGACGGGCTGTGGCCGTGGCACTCGACGGGTCCGGTCGGGGTCGGCATGCCAGCGAAAGTATCGTATGAGGACTGCTCCGTTCGGGTGATTTCGCGTATCGACTGATGACACTTGCTGGGACCGTCTCCACAATCAGGAATTGCACGCCTGCGATAGGAATCGCAGGAGAACATCCTCTCGGTGGAGGTTCGCCATGACCAATTGCCCGTCTGTCGACGCACGGGCCGCTCTCAGTTTCCTCCAGAGCAGCGGGCTGATAAATATGGACACGACCCTCCAGCAGCTGGTCAGTGCGACCACCACGCTCGGAGAAATCTCCGGCTATGTGCTGGCCTGGGACAAGTACGTGCTCGTGGTGCCGTCCGTGACCGAGGACGCCTCGCCGGCCTAGTCCCGGAGCGTGCAGCGCGGGGGCGCCCGCGCTACACGCGAGAAAACACGCGGTCAGGGCTGGGCAGCATTCACTCCGTGGGGGTGCGTTGTGGCTGACATCTGGCGAACGGTGGAACGCGGGGCGATTTCCTGGCTGGCCGCGCATCGCGCCCGTTTCGACCCTGATGCCGCCGAGAAGGGGCGCGTGCTGTTCACCCGCAAGGCGCTGGTCGAGGTCGCGCTGCTGGTCGGACTCCGCGCCCGCGCGGAGTCCGAGCCCTTTGCCGCCGACGGCGACTATCAGGCGCTGTTCGACCAGGTCACCGCAGTAGCAGCCCGCGCCTCATACCGTGAGCTTGTCGCACGCGACGAGCGCGCCCTACTGCTGTACGCGGGCACCTACGCGTCACAGCGGCTGTGCGGACAGCGCGACAGCGAATTCGAGCGCATCATCAGGCAGGCCGTCGCCGGGCGCTATGCGGCCTGCTTCGAGCGCGTCCCCTTTCGGCAGCTGGATCTACTGCACACGTTGGAGTTGGCCGGAATCGATCACGGCATGCCGACGGACAGCGCCGTACTGCAGTTCTCCTTGCTCTGCGCGGATCCTTCGACACTGAAGCTGCGCGACAGCGACATCTACGCGATCACACATACGGTGTTCTACGCCACCGATTTCGGCCGGCGTATTCCGCGGTGGCCGCCCGGCTTCGCACTCTCTCGGGCCGTCGAACTACTCGAGGCACTAAGCCTCCTTTGCCGCCGTAAGGAGAACGCCGACCTCGTCGCCGAACTGCTGTGCTCACTGCTGTGCCTGGGGATCCGTGACTCGTCCGAGATGGAACGCGCCTGGGCGTTTCTCGCCGCCGTACAAGAGCCCAGCGGGCGTGTCGCCGGACCGGAAGGAATTCTTCCGGCGGAACTCGAAAGCGGCGACGCGGAACACCGTGAGTGGGCCACCGGCTACCACACCACGATCGTCGCGGCGCTGGCCGGGCACCTCGCCCGCGACGCGGCCATCGTCCAGCAGCCGCGCCCGCCACGCGCCCGGTCCACCGGCGACGGGCGACTCGAAGACGCGCTCCGACGCGCCACTGTCTGGCTGACCGACGCCGCGGGCAAGGCGCCCTTCGACGACGCGGTTCCGGCAACGGGCGCGGCCGCCCGAGGCGCACGCTCGCTCGGGGAGCCGCGACTCGCCTCTCTGGCTCTCAAGAGACTGGTGCAACGTGCCGACAATGCCCCGTGGAGCCGACAGGGCGTCGATGCGGTTGTCGAGTGTGCGCGGGGCCTGTCGGCCTGTGGTCTGACATGCGACTCGCTCGACCGGTTCTTGGCGGACACGGCGGCAGCACTCACCGGCCTCACCGAGATTCCCACGGCCGCCGCCGGCGGAGTCGTCCGGCTGAGGGACCTGGGCTGGCTCACCGCGCAACAGGCGATCCCCCTCCTCGCTTCCACGGATCCCGTGGGCCTGCTGGCCGAGCACCACGTACCCGCGGTCACCGCCACAGCCCTGGCGCAGTATGCCGACAACGATCCGAGTCGTCTCGGCCGCGACGCATCCGTCTGGTATCCCGTCGCAGAGCAGTTCGCGGCCGCGCTGCCGGCCGCCTCCCAGGGCTACCGGCTCGAAGAAGTCGCCGCGCTCCTCCAGGGCCTGGCATTCCTCGGCTGGGCCGATCACAGGATCACCCGCGACGCGGTCGACTTCCTGCTCCACCAGCAACACCCCACCGGTGCCTTCGGCTACCCGGCGCGCGACGGTCACCATGAGCGCGCGACAGCACAGCGTATCTGGACCCAAAGCTGCGTCACCGCCTTGTCACGCCTCCACACCTGCGAGACCGGAGATAACGAAGGCCGGTGACAGCCGGCCTGGCGTGGTGCTGGAGCCCGGCCCGCGCGGCCTCGCCGTCCGTTACCTCCACGACGACGTCGCCCCCTGGCTGGAGGGCACCTGGACAGAAGCGGTCTGCCGCGAGCTATTTCGCCGCCACCGCCCAGCTCATCCACCTCGCCGGCTGGATGGCCAGGACGAGGGCAACCAGCACGCCGCCCAGCAGAACTACGCCCTTCCGCCTGGCCTCTGGCGACGCGGAACTGGCCGCCACCGCCCTGCGTGGTCTCGCGGTCCAGGCGATCGACCTCGGCTTCCGCGCCACCGCCATCCGGATAGCCGAAAAGCTCGACGACCGCGCCTCAGCCCTGGAACAGCCCAGCCGTGGCAGGACCGTCCACTCCGCCACTTGGCACGGCCGAGGAGTGTGGTCCGCAGCGGCCCCGTCCGACCTGGGACAGCTGGAACAGGAGCAGCAAGTAAGCGGCCCTACAGCAACATCGCCTCAAACTGGTGCGCGGGTGCGGTCAGGGGTTGCTCCGCCCAGATGACCTTGCCGCGGGCCGTGTACCTGGTCCCCCAACGGTCGGTCAGCTGAGCCACCAGGAACAGGCCCCGGCCGCCCTCGTCCGTGGTGGCGGCATAGCGCAGGTGCGGGGCGGTGCTGTTGCCGTCGGAGACCTCGCAGACCAGGCTGCGGTCGCGCAGCATGCGCACCCGGATCGGCTCGGCGCCGTGGCGGATGGCGTTGGTGATCAGTTCGCTGAGGACCAGCTCGGCGGTGAAGGTCAGCTCCTCCAGCCCCCAGGCCCCCAGCTGGGCGACGCATTCGTTCCGGATGCGGGACACGGCGGCAGTCTCGTACGGTACGTCCCAGGTGGCCACCTGGTCGGGCTCGAACAGGCGGGTGCGGGCGATGAGGAGTGCGATGTCGTCGCTCGGGTGTGGTGGGACCAGCGCGTCGAACACCGCCCGGCAGGTCTCCTCCGCGGATCCGTCGCTCTGGGTGCCGGCCAGCGCGGCGCGCAGGGCGGCGAGCCCGTTCTCCAGGTCGCGGTCGCGGGACTCGACCAGCCCGTCGGTGTAGAGCACCAGCGCGGTGCCGGGTGCCAGCCTGAGTTCGGCGCTTTCGAAGGGCAGGCCGCCCACTCCGAGCGGCGGGCCGGCGGGTAGATCGACGTACTCCACGCTGCCGTCGATGTGTACCAGTGCGGGCGGTGGGTGACCCGCCCGTGCCATGGTGCAGTGTCCGGAGACCGGGTCGTAGATCGCGTACAGGCAGGTGGCGCCCGTGACACTGGCCGTCTCGTCGTCCTGGGGGGCCCCGCCTTGGTCGAGCCGGGCGATCAGTTCGTCGAGCCGGGCGAGCAGTTCGTCGGGTGGCAGGTCGAGGGCGGAGAAGTTGAGCACGGCGGTGCGCAGTCGGCCCATGGTGGCGGCGGCGTGCAGGCCGTGGCCGACCACGTCGCCGACGACCAGTGCCACGCGGAAGCCGGGCAGCGGGATGACGTCGAACCAGTCCCCGCCGACTCCGTGCTGCGCCGGCAGGTAGCGGTAGGCCGCCTCCAGGGCGCTCTGCTCGGGCAGGCCGCGGGGCAGCAGGCTGCGCTGCAGTGTCTCGGCCATCCGGTGTTCGCGGGTGTAGCGGCGGGCGTTGTCGACGGTGATCGCGGCGCGGGCGACCAGTTCCTCGGCGAAGGAGACGTCCTCCTCCCCGAACGGTTCGGACTGCTCCGCGCGCCAGAAGTTGACCACGCCCAGGGTCAGGCCGCGCGCCTTCAGGGGAGTGGAGATCAGCGAGTGGATCCCGTACGCGAGGATGCGGTCGGCGACCTGCGGGTCGCGCGCCCGCCAGGCGTACGCCTGGTGCAGATCGGCGGTGAGCGCGGCGCGCCCGGTCTCCAGGGCGCTCTCCTCCGGTGTGCCGGGCAGCGGGCTGATCAGCGAGCCCACGGGGTAGAACGGCCGGTCCTCGCTGATACCGCCGGCGGCCACGCGGCGGATCCGCGGCCCCTGCGCGGTGCCCGCATCCGGGAGCGGCTCGTCACCGCGCAGCACCGGCTCGGCCAGCTCGACCGTGGCGAAGTCCGCGAACCGGGGAACCGCCACGTCGGCCAGCTCCTGGGCGGTCCGCACCACGTCCAGGGCGGTGCCGACCCGCAGCCCCGCGTCGTAGAGCAGCTGCAGCCGGGTCCGGGCGGCCTCGGCCTGCCCGGCCAGTGCCCGCAGCTCGGTGGTGTCCCGGATAGTCGCGACGCTGCCGGTCCCGCCGCCGAACGGCGCGGTCGGGCGGCTACTGACGGCGAGCAGCCGGTCTTCGGCCAGGTGCACCTCGTCGGTGACGTTCCCCTCGGACGCCAGCAGCTCGGCCAGCCCGGGATCGAGCCCCAGGTCGGTGACCGGTCGCCCCTCCACCTCGGGCGGCAGGTCCAGCAACCGCCGGGCCTCGTCGTTCGCCAGCACGACCCGCCCGTCCCCACCGACGATCAGCACGCCCTCGCGGACCGCGTGCAACACCGCGTCGTGGTGCTCGTACATCCGGGTCATCTCGGCCGGACCCAGGCCGCGCGTCTGGCGGCTCAACCGCCGCCGCACCAGCGCCGCCCCACCCGTACCCACGGCGAGCGCGGCCGCCGCGCCACTGAACAGGACCGGCAGCTGCCGGCTCACCGCTACGCCCGTGTCCTTGACGTAGTAGCCCACCGAGAGGAACCCAGCGACCGAACCGTCCGGCCTGGTGATCGACGCGGTGGTGTCCACGTCGGGGCCCAGCGGTATGTTCTCGGTCACGGTGTACGGGCCCTTCAGGGCGTCCTGGTAGTCGCCGTAGACGTGCTTTCCGATCAGCTCGGGATGGGCGGTCTGGGCGTAGCGGATCCCGTCGGGGCGGAAAATCACGATGTAGTCGAAGCCGCCGCTCCTCTGTACGTCCAGGGCCAGCGGCTGCAGCACCGCGGTCGGATTGGCGCTGTCCAGTGCAGCCGCCATCCCGGGATAGTGCGCCAAGGTGACGGCCGCGGCGCGCGTGCGGTGCTCGGCATCACGCGTGGCGTAGCTGCGGGCCTGCAGGATGAGCGCCGTCAGCGCCGCGGCGACCAGCAGCACCACCACGACCAGCAGCCACAGGAACACCTGCCCGGCGACACTACGCACCCGCAGCCGTGAGCGCAGCCGACCCCACGCGGACCGGTGTTCCTCCGGTCCGCCCTGCGCCTTGCCCTCAGGGGCATGGCTCCATGTGTGCATCCGGGCCGTCCCCGTGCATCTGGGTCTTCCCCTCCCACGCTGCCACCCCGCCCGAAGACGCGCACGCGAGAACCCATCGGCGGGCCCGGCAGACCGCCGGGCAGCTTGGCGCCCCGGAGGCTGCGGTGGGAACATCGCCGGGGACGCCCCGGTGGTGGCGGGATGCGGGCGAGCGGACCGATCTCGAAGGAGGCTGCTGATACATGCACCCTCGACGCGACCGGCGCAGCCTGATCGATCATCTTTCACGTAAGTGTCGGCCGTGCCCTCTTCGTAGCTACGGCAAGTCACTACCGCGGCGTGGGTCTCCGAAACAATCCAGCCCAGCTGAGCCCTTCCGCTGCACGTTCCGGTGCCGCTGCCGTACTCGAACCCCGACCGCCGGCTCCGCGCGTGGTCTCAGTCTTGGTCTCATTCACCGCCGTTCAGGCAGGTTCAATCACCAACCCAGCGACTAGAAAACCGCAGGTCAGAACGTACGTGAACGCCCCCGGACAGCGTTCGGGAGAATTGGGAAGCGTGTTGGGGGCAACCCCTCACGAGTTCGAATCTCGTATCCTCCGCCGGCAGATGACCCGGACCGCTCAGCGGTCCGGGCCGTCGTCGTTCATCGACCCTTCGTCAGGCTCGCCGGAGGTGGCAACGTCCGGGCCCGGCCCTGACGCGGATGCCCCGCCGGCGACGCGCACGACCGGCGGTCGGAGGGCCTGGCGAAGCTGGCGCCAGGCGCACACCACCTCGGCGGCCCTCTCCAAAACCGCACGCACTCGGCCCAGCAGGAGGCCCGGGAACGTGGTGGCCGCAAGAGCTACCCCCTCCCGTTTACCCCGAGTCCCCACATGGCCGACCTCGTCAGCGCCCGGTCCGCACCGCGTCCACATGAACATCCTCCGGCTGCACCTCGCCGGAGTCTGCATCTGGAAAGCGGCAATCTGTGAACTGCTGTTCGATGGAGCGCCGCCGCCAACCCCCATGCTCATCCGTCAGACAGCCACAAGCCGCACGCGATCACCGCAGAGCTTGGTCATGTCGTCGATGTCCGACGTCAGCAGGACGACCGGTCGCTGCTGCCGCAGCGCCATCTCGGCCACTGCCACGTCGATCGCGTACTTCTGGCCGTGCAGGCCCGCACCGATCAGCATCGCCGAAGCGGTCCGCGCCTCCTCGTCACCAACCGGCACAATCCGCAGCCCCGACAGGATCCACCGCAGACGCGCCTGATCGGTGCGGCTGCGCACGGCTTCGATGATGGTCAGAGCACTGATCACCACCTCCATGCCCCGCTTCCGGGCCTCGGCGACCGTCGCGACGGCAGGCTCGTGATCACTGAGCAGCTTGGAGAGGCCCTCGGAGTCCAGCACCAAGGTGCCCTCATGACTCAGCTTGCGACGGGCCATCCGCCCTCCTCGGCGAACACCTCGTCGAAGACCTGACGGGCCCGGTCCTGCTCCGCCGCCGAGATCGGCCCCTGCCGACGCTCGTAGTCGGCAAGGTACTCGTCCAGGATCTGGCCACGCAGTTCCCGCTCGACGGCCGCGGCAACGAAGGCCGAGAACTCGCGCTTGCCCACTCGTCGCCGGATCGCCTCAGCCGTACCTTCGGGCAGCGAGAGGCTGACCCTGATGGCCGGCCCCTCGCCGATGCTGTAGGGCATCTCAGTCATGGAGCCAGATTATCAAAGAAGTAGGAATAGCGCGGCCGGCCTGAACGTCCGGTTGGCGAGGTTGCAGTTCTGGTTGCGTTCACCCCCGTCCGGCCACGTCCGGAGCCGAGACAGCGGCCCACTTCACCGCAGGTCAGGACCTCTGCGGACTTCACCGGCCAGCCGGACGAACAGTGGGAAAGCGTGTTGGGGGTAACCCCTCACGAGTTCGAGTCTCGCATCCTCCGCCTCTGCCCAGCTGGGGTGTTGCAACGATCCCTAGCTAGAACTCAAGTTCCGGTCGGGGCCTTCGTCGTGTCGTGGTCGCAGTTCCGGTCTCGGTCAGCCCGTCACCGAGCAGCGGAGAGCAGCGGCGGTTTCACGGAGTCGGGGTGGCGGCGAGAAGGTCGGTGGCGCGGTCCGCGGTGAGCACGCCGAGGATGTAGCCGTCGTCGTCGATGACGGGCCAGACCGCCTGGTGCTGCGTTCGCCAAGGCCGTGGCCGGGCGGCTCGGCTGGCCGTCCGTCGACCTCTTCCCCTCCCGAAGCCGAGGCCAGCGAGGGCTTCACTCCCGCCGAGGAAGCGGACCCAACCCAGCACTCAGGACTATCTGGACGCCATCCACCGCACCCGTCCGACCGTTTCCGCGGAGATGGCTCAGGAGTTCGCCGACCAGGCGGTCCGTTACGGGCGTGGCTGAGCGGACACTGGCGTCGTCTCCGGGAACGGCTGTCCCGGTCCCGGTCCCGGCCCCGGTCGGGTTCGGGGACAGGGCACTGCTCATGACTGCGGTCCTCGATCGCGTGACGACGCCGACCACCCCCCAAATCCACCGTGCGGCTCTCCACGGCGCCCGACGGCGTGCGGGCAGGCAGGCCGGGGCGGGTGTCACTTGCGTGACCACTCGGTTTCGGCGCACTCAGGCCCGGCCTGCGGCTCACGGGCTCGGTTTGCGGCTCGCCAACAGCACCGGCCGTCAGGTTTGCCTCCCGGCATATCCGCCTATGCGCTCGGTACGGCCTCGGCCCCCACCCCCGGGCCCGCCGGCCCGGGACAGACCTTGAAGGAGACCGAAGTGGCACTCGTACTCTTCCTGATCATCGTGGCGATCGCGCTCGGGCTGGTCGGCGTCGTCGTCAAAGGCCTGCTCTACCTGCTGTTCATCGGCATCGCCGTACTGATCGTCGCGCTGGCCTTCTCCGCCCTCCGCTTCCGGCGCGGACGGTCCGGGAAACGCTGAGCCGGTCCGCGAACCACTGAGCAAGCGGACAACCGCCACCGGGGGCGTCCGGTTCGCCGTCAGTACTCGGAGCCGCTTCGCAGGTTGGGTACCCGCAACCTGGAGCCACGCTCCGCGGCCGAAGCACGTCTCCACCCGGTGCGGCGTGTCCTCGAACACCCGCAGGACGCGCAGCGCGCCGCTCGGATGCAGGTCGTACTCGAAGGTGACGCCGTCCGCGCCGTCCTCGTACTGCAGCTCCAACGGCCCTCAGCGCCACTCGATCAGGAACAGGGTGGCGTCGTCGCTCGTGCGCCCGCCCCGCTTCTCCTTCAGGACGTGGGACAGCGTGCGCACCACGGCCCGCACCCCGGCCTTCGAACGCTCGACGCGGTTGACCCAGTCGATGAGCTGTTCCTCCCCGAACTGCTCCCCTCCCGCCTCGCGCTCCTCGACCAGGCCGTCGGTGAAGCACAGGACCCGGTCGCCGTGCCGCAGCGCCCGCTCGCTGATCACCGGCTGCTCGCCGCCGAACCCGACCGGCAGGGTGGTGGCGCTCTCCAGCCGCTCGACGACGACGTGGTCGCGGATCAGCAGTGGTGCGGGGTGGCCGGCATTGACCCACTGCAGGTGGCCGGTCACCGTGTCCAGCCGCATCATCTGCGCGGTGACGAAGTGATCGGGCCCGAACTGCTCGGCGATGGCCCGGTCCATGAACGCGTAGATCTCGGCCAGTCCGATGTCGGCACGTCGAGCGTGCCGGTACGCGCCGATCGCGACGGTCGCCATGGTGGCGGCGTCCAGCCCGTGGCCCATGGCGTCGATCGTGGCCACGTGCAGGAGGTCGTCGTTGAGCGCGTAGTCGAAGCTGTCGCCGGCCACCTGGTAGGCGGGTTCGAGGATGCCGGCCACGGCGACCCGGGGGACGGTCATCGAGAGCGGTGGCAGCAGCGACCACTGGATCTCGGCGGCCACGCCCATCGGTTCGAGGCGCCGGGCCTGGAAGATCCTGTCGGTGTAGCCGCTCTTGGTGATCAGCAGATCGGCGACCAGGTCGGCGAAGCGCCGCAGCAGCAGCCGGCGGTCGTCGTCGACGGCATCCAGTGTGAGGGCCAGCACCCCGGCCTCGTCGCCGCCGTCCAGCAACGGCAGGTACACCCGCACCCCGTCGGCCTGCGATTCCTCGACGGGGACACCACGCTGAAAGGCCGCACCCGCTGGGGAGCCGCCGATCGGCACGGGCTCCCCGGCGGCCAGCCCCCGCCCCGGCAGCGGCACCAGCACCAGTTGGCCGTAGTCCTGCAGCAGGAGCACCGGGTCACGGCCGCCGAACCTGCGCACCGCGTCGGCGACCAGCGGAGCGATCAGCTGGGGCGGCAGCTCATGGGCCTGGTCCAGTAGAGACCCCAGCAGGCGTTCGCCGCACCCCTCCGACCGCTCGGGTTCCCCTGCGGCGGACGGCCGCTCACCACTCATCCTTGCTCACCGCCGTCACACTCCCGTCGCAGGCGCTCGGCACCGGCACCCTGGTGCGGTTCGCCAGGGCAGCTCCTTCCATTACGCCCGACGGCGGTGCATCGCGCCCCGGTCACGTTCCTCCTCACGGGCCGCCCGCCGGCACGAACCTCGGGCCGGGTTGAGCACAGCCCTGTCGTGGTTGCAGTTTCGGTTGCATTCACCTCCGTCCATCGTCGTTCAGAGTCCAGGTGACAGGACGCTCCGCCGCAGGTCAGGACGCCCGTGAACATCGTCGGACAGTCGGACGAACAGTTGGAAAGCGTGTTGGGGCAACCCCTCACGCGCTCGAATCTCGTATCCCCGCCTTCACCCGAGGGCCGGACCGCTTCGTGCGGCCCGGCCCTCGGCGTTTCGTGGTCACCGTTGGCGTAGGTGGCGGGAGGCGGCCAGACAGGAGGACAGCCAGGTCGCCTCTGGTTGGTTGATGATCAGGCCGTCGACGGTGATCACCCCGTCCATGACCTGGCCGACTCGTATCGAGGTGTCGCCGACGCGGAACATCTGCCAGTCCGTGTCACTGTGCCGGAGCCGTGCCGTCTTCTCGCCTCGGCGCCGGGCGAAGACGAGCTCCTCGCCGTACTCGTTCAGGAAGTAGCCCACGTAGTCCTTCGCAGTGATCGAGCCGCCGCACAAACGGGCCAGGAGTTGCTCAAGCCTGAGTCGGGTGTCGGTCACGCCTTGGGCTCCCGAGTCTCATCAGGGTCCTGTTGTGTGGACGACAGCGCCAGCATCCTAATGGGACCCATCGGGCGGTAGGAGAGACTACGGTCCGTAGCCGCCAGCAGGTGAGCACTATCGCAACCAGAGCCCGTTGAAGCTCTGCTGT